>JAIOPP010000021.1 GCA_021413845.1 Planctomycetia bacterium
TGCAGCCGAGGCGGTGAGTCGGATGCGGGCATTGGGTCTGAAGACGCTCCTCCTTTCGGGCGATCATCGCACGACCGCCGAAGCCGCGGCGCGCGAAGTCGGGATCGACGAAACGATCGCCGAGGTGTTTCCTGCCGATAAGGAAGCGGTCGTGCGACGTTTGCAGGCTGCGGGAGCGCGGGTCGCAATGATCGGCGATGGCATCAACGATGCTCCGGTGCTCGCCGTCGCCGACCTCGGCATGGCCGTGGGTCGTGGAGCCGATGCCGCCTTGGAAGCGGCCGACGTCGTGCTCGCCAATCACGACTTGCGAACCGCTGCCCGAGCCGTACAACTAGGTCGCCTGACGATGCGCGTCGTGCGGCAGAATCTCGTGTGGGCCTTAGCTTACAACATCGTGCTGATTCCCGCCGCGGCCGGAGTTCTCGCACCGTGGTACGGCAACGAGTGGCGCTTGCCGCCGATCTTCGCCGCCGCGGCGATGGCGCTGAGCAGCGTCTCGGTCGTGCTCAATAGTTTGTCGCTCCGTGTGCGCCGCTGGGATTGAAACCTCGAACGACTTCCATGAAATTCGCACTGCTCACTCCCGACGCCGATGCCCTCGCCCTGACGGCCGCATTGCTCCAGAGCGGCGACGGGGAGCTGACCGCGTTCTTCGCCGCCGATCCGGTCATGGCCGGCAAGCTGCAAGCGCTGGCGCCGGATGCTACCCGGATCGACGAATGGGAAGGAGTTTTGGCGGGCTCGAGCCAAGCGGTGGTCGTCGGCTGCGCCGGGCCTGCGGAACCACGCTTCGAGCAACTTCGCCGGCTGGTGCTGGAGAACGTACCGGTGGTTTTCGTGCATCCGTTCGGCTTGGCGCCGCTCGAATACCACGAGCTCGACATGAACCGCCAAGCGACGAAGACCCCGATCGTCCCCTACGAGCCGACGCGGCATCATCCGGGCGTCGAGGCCTTGAGCGCGCTGGCACGCTCGAACGAAATCGGCCGCATCGAGCAGGTCGTCGTCGAGCGGCAAGCGAAGGAACGCGCACGGAGTGCGAGCTTAAGCCGCTTCGTGCGCGATATCGGCATGGTGCGGCGGATCGCCGGCGAATGCGAGAAAGTCTCGGCGCTCGGCAAACTCGGCGAAGAGCCGAACGTCGGCTCGGCGTCTCCGGCCACGAACGACGGCGGGCATCTCGGCGTGCAGATCACGACGACCGACGGCGTGCTGATCCGCTGGTCGATCGGGCCGATCGCTGAAGGAGCCGGCGCAAAGACGACGTTGATCGGAACCTCGGGGAGCGCCGTGCTCGCGATGCCCGACGTCGGCCCGTGGACGTTGCAAGTCCGGCGCGGTGACGACGTCGAAGCGAGGTCGTTCGTCGATGCCGATCCCGCGACGAACGGACTGGCCGCGATTACGCAGGGAGTGTCGACCCCGTCGGACGATCCTCTTTGGCGCGAAGCGCTCGGTGATCTCGAACTCGTCGAAGCGGTCGAACGGAGTTTGCGCAAAGGGCGCACCGTCGAGCTGTTTCACGAAGAAGCGAGCGAGCAAGGGACGTTTCACGGCGTCATGGCGGCCGGCGGCTGCTTGCTGATGATGCTCAGCATCGGGCTGGCGATCGTCGCCACGGTGTTCGGCAAGTTCCGCTTTTGGCTCGCGAATCTTTGGCCTTACGCGCTACTGTTCGTGTTGAGCATGTTCCTCTTGATGCAGCTGTTTAAGTTCGTCTTTCCGGCGCATAAGAAAGACGTTTGAGCTACGCTTGCTTCTGCTCCAACAGCAGCATGATCATGCTGAGCGCGTTGAGCATGAAATGCACGACCACGCAAGGCCAGATGCTATGCGTTTGGCGGTAGAGGTAACCCAGCGCGAGCGCGAAAAAGAAAAGCGGAATCGGCGCCGGCCATTGCTCGAGATGCACGGCGGCGAAGATCAGCGAGCTGACGAAGATCGGCATGAAGGACGCCTTCGCCGGACTTCCGACGACGGCGACCGGACTCGGCACGGGAGCCAATTCGACCACCTCGTCATCGGCGAACTCGGCCTGACGCGCAACCTGCGCGGAGAGGCGTTCGAGCCAGCCTTGCAGCACGACTCGAAACAGAAACTCTTCCACCAACGGCGCAACGACGACCGCCGCGAACGAGCACCAGAAGACGATCGAGCCGTTGCCGTCTCCCTTAACCGCATCGACGAGCGGATGATTGTATTTAATGCCCAATCCTTCGACGATCGCGGCTTGCAGCAACAACGTCGGCGGTGCGACGACGAAGAACGTTAAGAAGCCTTGTTTCAGCCGTCGCGGGAAATTGCGCATGGAGATCCCGAGATCGTCGGGGCCGGCGTTTCTAAAACGAACGAGCGCCAACGTCACGAAGAAAACGGTGAACAGATTGGCAGCGCTATGGGCTTGAATCATCTTCAAAAAGAAGCCCGACGACGACCGAAGAGTTGCTCCGTTATCACTTAAGGCGGCGACTCGCTCGGCATCAGACAGGTCGGAGAGATAGGCGCTGCTCGCCAGTTGCCCGGCTGCCGCAGCAAGGCCGATATAGACGGCTGCCGCCCAGAGAACCCATGCGCCGCCCCAAGGGACCGAGCGGCGAGGTTCGTAGTCCAAGATTTCGCAACGGCTTCGCAGGCGACGAATCACGAACGCCCAACCGAGCACGGCGAAATAGATCGCGGCGAGCAGAGCGCCGAGCTCCCATTGTTGCTTCATGCGCAGCGCTCGCAACTCATTCGTCGGCCGTCGAGCCGGCGTTGGGGGCATCGCCGATCAGCGACGCGGCGCGACGAATGTAGGCGATGCCGGAGTAAACCGTGAGCGCGACGGCGCTCCACACGGCGATGTCGAGCGGCACCAGCAACCAACTCGGCCGGTACGCGAGATAAAACAAACTCGAACCGGCCGCGATGCACTGCAACACCATCTTCAGCTTGCCCGACATATCGGCCGAGAAGTCGGTGCCGCGCTGCTCGATGAAGCTGCGGAGCGCCGTGACGAGCAACTCGCGCCCCATCACGAGCACCGCCATCCAAGGCCGGATTCCGCTGCCGGAGACGATCGCGTCGGGCAAGGCGCCGCCGGCGGCGACCGCGACCGTCGGCACGGCCGCCAGAAAGATGAACGTGCCGCAGATGATCATCTTGTCGGCAAACGGATCTAAGATCCGGCCCAACTGCGTCACGAGCCCATACTTTCGGGCCAAGAAACCATCGAGCCAATCGGTCGAAGCGGCGACTACGAACAGGACGAACGCCGCGGGGTAAGCGCGGTAAGCGATGCAGACGAACAACACGATCGAGAGCGCGATCCGCGAAACCGTGAGCTGGTTGGGGAGCGTCCAGACGGAAGGCCGGAGCGGAAGCTTGGTTTCGATCGACATAAGTTCGGCGTTCTGGAGGCGGACCCGGCGATGTTGGCGGTCGCCGAGAGGGCGACCTTGCGGATTGCGGTTACCGAGGCTTCCGGATCAGCGCGGTTTCGCGGCGGCTGCACCGATGAGATCGTACCCTTGCGACGCGACGATCTCGGTCGAGACGAACTGCCCGGCCTTGAGCTTCTTGCCGGTCACGAACACGACGCCGTCGACATCCGGGGCGTCGGCGAAACTCCGGCCGATCCAGGCATCGCGCTCCCCTTCGACCGGGACGTCGAGCAACACATCGAGCCGCTTGCCGACCTGCGACTTCGTGTAGTTCAACACGACTTCCTGCTGCGCCGCCATGACTCGATCGCGACGAGCGTTTTTCACGTCTTCTTCGATCTGGCCCGGCAGCTTCGCGCTCGGCGTATCGACTTCGTAGGAATACGTGAACACGCCGGCATGGCGAAATTTTTGCTCGCGAATGAAGTCGACCAGTTCGTCGACCTGTTCTTCCGTCTCGCCGGGGAAGCCGGTGATGAACGTCGTACGCAAGGCGAGGTTCGGAATTCCGGCGTGCAGCTTCGAGATCAACTCGACGGTCGAGGCTTTATTCACGCGCCGTTGCATGCGGCGGAGCATCGTGTCGTTGATATGCTGCAGCGGCATATCGATATACGGGACGATCTTCTTACTACGCCCGATCACTTCGATGAGCGCATCGCTGACGTACATCGGATAGAAGTACATCAGACGAATCCATTCGATGCCGTCTACCTTTTCCAACTCGACCAACAACTCGGCCAGCCGCGACTCGCCGTAGAGATCCATGCCGTAATACGGCGTGTCTTGGGCGACGATGTTCAACTCGCGCACGCCGTCGGCGGCGAGCTCGCGCGCTTCGCGCAAGACTTCTTCCATCGGCTTCGTGGCATGCTTGCCGCGCATCTTCGGGATAGCGCAAAACGTGCAAAGCCGGTCGCACCCTTCGCTGATCTTGAGATAAGCGAAGTGCCGCGGCGTGATCCTCAAGCGTTGCCGATCGACGAGCGGAACCGACGAAGCCGGCTCGAACACGGTTCGCTGCTCGGTGAGCCCGCCGATGAGGCGATCGGCCACCTTGGTCACATGCTCGCGCCCGAACACGCCGACCAAGTGATCGATCTCCGGACAAGTCTCGAGCAGCTTCTCTTTTTCTCGTTCGGCCAAACAGCCGGAAACGATGACGCCTTTGATTTCACCACGCCGCTTGAGCTCGAGCATCTCATGGATCGCGGCAAACGATTCATCGCGGGCTCGTTCGCTAAAGCCGCAGGTATTGATGACGACGAAATCGGCCCCGACCGGCTCGCGCACCAGCTGATAACCGTCAAGCTGCAAGAGCCCGAGCATTCGTTCGCTGTCGACGAGATTTTTCGGACAGCCGAGGCTGACGAAGGAATACGAACCTTTGGAAACCAAATCGGCTTGGTTTCCCAGTCGTGCGGCGGAAGCGGGTGATTCGACGATCGGCAATTGATTCATGAATTTCGAGCGACTTGTTTCATTCGGCACGTGCGGCCGGAGTATTTCAGCGATCTTCGTGGCCGATTCGGCCCCAATGCACGGCTTTGCCCTGGGAGCCACGGCAACCCAAAATTGCCGCAACTCAAAGGGAGACCAGGAAAAGCGGCGAAAGAAATGCGCACAAGCAACAAACCTCCATCGTAGCCGATGCCCGAGGCCGCCGACAATGGCCTGCCTTTTCGGCCCCATTTCGCGGGTTTCTTCTTCGCGGCTTGCCAAGAGAAACCCTCTCGCTATAGTGTACAAAAATACACCCACCTGAGACTCGCCATGTTCGCCGATTTGTCTACCGCCGAGGTCCACTCCGCGCTCGACGGCTGCTGCGCCCGGCTCTTAGACCAAGCGCAGATCGCCGAGCCGCCGGTCGATTGCTTCGCGCTGGCGAAAGGGCTCGGCATCGTCGTCGGCATCGACTCGCGGCAAAGCGGTCGGGCTCGCTGCGTGCGGCTCTCCGCGTCGTCTTCTCAAGGGCAGGAAGCGATCTTCATTCGGCCCGACCCGCGCGCAGAGCGCCGCCATTGGGCCGTGGCGCATGAGATCGGCGAGCATCATGCGCATGAAATTTTCTCGCGGCTCGGAGTCGATCCTTCGAGCGCTCCGCCGCAGACTCGCGAACGCTTGGCGGACGCCTTGGCGAAACGACTGCTCCTGCCGACGGCTTGGTTCATGCAGGTCGGCGCAGAGTGCGACTGGAGCTTAACCGATTTGAAGAACTCCTTCGCGACGGCAAGCTTCGAGTTGCTCGCGCGGCGATTGCTTGATCGCGCAGCACCGGCCATCGTGACGATCTTCGATCAAGGACGAACGTCGTTTCGCGCCGACAACTTTTCCGGCCGCCGAACCACGCCGACGGCGTTGGAACTGCGAGTCTGGACGCGTTGCCGTCGGACGGCGTCGACACAAGCCGAGTCGGATCGAGCGCTACGAACGCGCTGCTGGGCGGTTCACGAAGCCGAGTGGAAGCGCGAGATCTTGCTGACGGAACCGAGCGAGCTCGATTTAGAGCAGACGGCGCCAGAGTTCTAGCCCCGTGAGGCCGACGAGTGAGGAGATCACGGCGCGATATTCATGGTTTCGCAGCCATTGCCCGACGGTCCAATGGCCCGGTGCGAACCGCGACCAGCGGAACGGAATCAAGCGCGACGTCTTGGCGGCATAGTCCGTCCAGCGACTCCCATAGCGATCCACCATGCGGCGTTCTTCGTTTCTCATCGTCGCCCAATAGATCGCCACGATCGGCAAGACGATGATGAGATAGTTGCTGGGATCGCCGATGATGTGGCAAAAACCGACCATCATTAAAAACGATCCGAGATACAACGGATGGCGGCAGAGCGAATAAGGGCCGTCGGTCGCCAGATCTTTTCCTTTTCGCAACACGCCGGCGGCCCATGAGCGAACGGCGAGCCCCGCACAGACGAGCAAGCAGCCGATCAAGCCTTGGTATTCGCCGGCGGCGAAGATCGCGCGCGGCTTCCAGCCCATCACCAGATCGAACACGATCAACGATGTGAACATCACGAACGAGATCACGACCCGAAAATCGACCAAGAGATTTCGGAGCGATTGAGTTCGGGTAGGCATAGTTGCCGCAACGACGGTCATAGTGG
The DNA here is from genome assembly GCA_021413845.1 of Planctomycetia bacterium. Taxonomy (NCBI): domain Bacteria; kingdom Pseudomonadati; phylum Planctomycetota; class Planctomycetia; species Planctomycetia bacterium. The sequence continues at coordinate 6,539 of JAIOPP010000021.1, forward strand.
TGCTTTCGGAAATCTCGATAGTCGCAAAAGAACGAACCGCGGCAAGCAACGCCGGCAGCACAGATCCCTACAATCACGCAAGCTAAGTCATCTAAAAGCGCTAAGTTAGGATCGATCGGAAATGCTGTCAATTCGAGTATCTCGCCGACAACGCTTGATGGCTCCTAGAGAGGGGGTCGTCAACTCGGTGAGCATGCGAGTGATTCTATGCGCTCAAGCAGAACTGATTCCGAAACAGGTTTTCCGATCAGCTCGGAAACTCCGAGTGCTTGCCAACGGAGCAGGTCTTCCCGTCGCGGGTAGTTCGCCAAGGCAATGATTTTATGCGGGGCATGACGTCGCACGATCTGCCGGCATTCCCTTTCGCAAGTCGCAATGGTGCTCGGCATGTCCCAGAGGACGACGGTCGGCGAAACCGCTGCGGCCCCATTGTCGTCGTCGCATGCGAGCGGAAGCGGTTGCAATTCGGCGCGGCGAGAACAGAAGTCGAAGAGCCAACGATGCACGACAGGATCGGTCGCGGCAATGCCGACGACGATGCGTTCTCTCACGTTCGCATTGCTTCGAGCCGGCTGCGATGGAGTCATCATGCGTTCTTCGTCCGACATCGTCGTCGGGAGGCCCCACTCGGGACAAAGCCCTGCTTCGAGCCGAGCGAGCTCGGTGCGGACCGCCGCAAGAGCCTGATGCCAGCAATATCGCTTCGACGCGGGAGGGGGCAAGCTGCGAAGTTCTCCTTCGCACCAACTCCCGACGATCCGCAACAGCCCCGCCGTGGGAAATCGCCGCCGCAGCCGCACGGCGTCCCCCTCGGTAAATTCGCCGGCATACGCTTGCGCGACGACGATCAATGCCGGCGCCAAGTCGGCCGGCGGCGAGAATTCGAGTTCTTGCCAGCCGGCGAACGACGTCACCTCCGTACGCCGCGCCAGTTCGTCGAATACCGGGGCGAATTCCGCACGCCGGCAGTCGCCGAGCCAGAGCGTCGAATACAGGCGAGAGCGTTCGTGGAGTGGAGAGTTCGTCACGCAGTTATCAGACCCACAAGCCTGGAACATCGCTACCACACCGATCACGTCATGCTGACCGCGACGGGCAATGCTGTCTAGGGCAACGCCGTCAAAGCCAAATACTTGCCCAGCGGACTTCGTACCCATTACCACGTTGATTCCGATCTTGACCTCGATTCTCGAACTTGCGACACTCGCGCCGCAACTCAAGACCGCAACTTGCCGCAGGATCGCGAATCGCGTCACGGCAATCGTTCCGGCAGTAGATTGCATCAACCAAACAGAGCGATACGGCATCGCTCAACGGGCACGGAGGCCTGGCGCCATGGACGGCGGACCGGTCGGAAAACTCAGCGTAAGCCTGAAAGAGCTGCTACCCCACGCCGAAATCGTCGGCGCCGGCGATATCGTCGTCACCCATTGCACCGCCGATTCGCGCTCGTGTCGTGAGGGAGACCTGTTCGTTGCGATCGCCGGCACTCAGGCGAACGGCCACAACTTCGCCGCGCAGGCCATCGCCCTCGGCGCGAAAGCAATCGTCGCTTCCAGACCGATCGCCGATGCGATCGTGCCGGTTTGCTATGTCGCCGATACGGCTGCCGCTTACGGCCTCATCTGCCAAGCATTAGCCGGCAATCCAAGTCGAAATTTGAAAACGATCGGAGTCGCCGGTTCGTTCGGCAAGACGACGACCGGCTATCTCATCGGGTCCGTACTGAACGCCTCGGGAATTACGACCGGCATGCTCGGCTCGCTCGGCTACTGCGACGGCCGCGAAATTTCCGATGCTCGTTGGACGACTCCGCCGCAACATGTCGCAGCCGCGTGGCTTGCCCGCATGGTCGACAACGGCTGCACGCACGCCGTCGCCGAACTTTCCGGTCGCGGACTCCGCCAATCGCACATGGCAGGCGTGGCCTTCGATGCCCTTTGCGTCACGAACCTCCGCTCCGAACACGAAGACAGCTCCAGCGCCGAATGTCGGACGATGACCTCGCGCATGCTCGAGCATCTTACGCCCGAAGGGTTGTTGGTCGTCAACGTCGATGATCCCGGCGCGGCAGCGCTGGCCGAGCGTCATGCCGGTCCGATGCTTACCGTAGGGATGAACTTGGCGGCCGAAATTTCGGCCAACGTCGTTGAACGTCATCGCTCGGAACAAACGTTTCTTCTTTCGTTCGGGCGCGAAGTCGTCCCGGTTCGCACCCCCTTAATCGGCGACCACAACGTCGCCAATTGCCTGCTCGCCGCCGCGATCGGCACCGCCTACGGCATCGCGCCGACGAAGATCGTGCGCGGGCTCGAAGAGGTGCGAGAACTCCCCGGCCGGCTCGAGCGCATCGAATGCGGACAGAACTACAGCGTGTTCGTCGATGAAGGCCTGTCGCCGGAATCGCTGGCGACGTGCCTCACCGCGCTGCGAACAGCGTCGACCGGCCGCGTGATTTGCGTCTTCAATTCGACCGCGGATCATAGCCGACTATTGCGAACCCGACTGGCTCGCACCGTCGAACAAGCTTGCGACTTGGCGATCATCACCGAAAGCCCGACGGGCGGGGTTGAATCGCCCAGCGAGCTCGCCAACGGATTCCGTGATGCAAACAAGCGGTCGATCGTCGCCGATCGAACCGATGCGATTCGCGAAGCGCTGAAGCAAGCACAACCCGGCGATAGCGTGTTGATCGCCGGCCAAGGAGCGGCGACGTATTCCATCGCCGATCGAGAACAAGACTATTGGGACGACCGACAAGTGGTACGCCAGTACCTCTATCAACTGACGCACGATGAATCACGAGCCGACAACGCGGCCTAACGAGGAGCAGTCGAACAAACCAACACACCGAAACATTGGATGAAGTATTGTCGTAGACGATGGGTTTGCGGGAACTACATCGTCTCCCTCCCTCCTGGGTTTGGAGCATTTTGTTTATTGAAGCGGTCTCTGGGTCGATCGCTTCGGTAAACGCTTCGCGGCAATACTTCATTGACTGTTCGTCGGAGCGATCGCAAGATCGCTCCGACGACAGGGAACACGCGACATCCGGCGTCGGGCCACGAGCCCGCGCCGGATGTCGTTTTTTACTGGGCAAGTTCGTTCAGCGAAGCCGGTTGCACGACGGCGGCGGAGGCGAAATCGCTCTCCCTGCCGGCCTCGACCGACTTAGCCCGGCCCACGGGGTTGTCGATTCGCGCCTAACACCTTATAGAAGTAGTCTCCTGCGGCCGAAAAAAGTCTCGACCGCACCGATTTTCGAGCATCCGACTTTCGCTCGCCGAGGCTTCGCGGAATAAAGCGCACTATGGCATTCACGACCGGGCTGGAAAACTGCGTGCGGCAACAAGTGCCGCTGGCTCCTTACACTTGGTTTCGCCTCGGCGGCCCGGCGCAATACTTCGCCGAACCTTCGACGCCGGAACAACTTCAAGCCGTGGTTCGTCGTGCGAAAGCCGAAGGCCTGCCGGCCCGCGTGCTCGGCGGAGGCTCGAATCTGCTGATTCGCGAAGCGGGAGTCGCCGGGGTCGTCATTCGCTTAGCCGCCCCCTGCTTCGAGCGGATCACGATCGAAGGCAACAAACTGCAAGCCGGCGCCGGCGCCAAGCTCGGGTATGCCGTTACGCAAGCCGTCACGGAAGGGCTCGCCGGCCTGGAATCGCTCATCGGCATTCCGGGAACCATCGGCGGCGCGCTGCGCATGAACTCCGGCAGCCGGAGCGGCGACATCGGCCAGTGGACCGCGAAGGCGACCGTCATGGACGACGCCGGCGAGATCATGACCCGCTCGCGCGAGGAGCTGGTCTTCGCCTATCGCGAGAGCAGCCTCGACGAGCTATTGATCGTCTCGGCCGAGTTCGAGCTCGAGTCCGACGACCCCGTCGAGCTGACGAAGCGAATGCAAAAGCAATGGATCGTGAAGAAGTCGAAAGTGCCGCTCGGCCATCAAGCGACGGGACTGATCTTCAAGAACCCCCAAGGCATGAGCGCCGGCGATCTGATCGAACAGGCGGGCCTGAAGGGGGCGCGGGTCGGAGGTGCCGAAATCTCCGACCGCCACGCCAACTACATCGTCGTCGATGAAAAAGGATCGAGCGACGACGTGCTCCGCCTGATCGAACACATCCGGACGCGTGTGCAAGAACGGCTTTCGATCGATCTCGAAAACGAAATCCAGATTTGGTAGTCGGCGATGGTTCGATAACGGAAACTCAACTCGGCGTCGTTTAGAAATCGTCCGTATGGATGCGGCGATTCTTACGAGGCAATTTTCTCACAGTCCGGCTGAATCATTATGGGCAAGGAAGCCAAATCCGTCGGGCCGGGCGTGCCCGTGCTCGGGCCGCTGTTCGGGATCTTGTTCGGCCGCCGCGTCGGGCCGTTGCTGGCGATCATGATCGTCTTCGGCGGCGGCGGCTATTGGGCTTGGTCGCGGCTGCGCGAGTCGGTCGTCGTCGAAGAGCATTATCGCGTGTCGTTAGAGTCGATCGCGGTCTCCCCACAGCCGGAGTGGATCCGAGCCGACGTGAAAAACGAAGCGCTGCGCGACGCCAGCCTGGAGTTTCCGCTCTCGCTTCTCGACGAGCAATTATCGGAGCGCATCGCCAAGGCGTTCGCGTTTCATCCCTGGGTCGCCGAAGTGAAGCAAGTTCGTAAGACGGTACCGGCCGGCATCTTCGCCGAGCTCGTCTATCGCAAGCCGGTCTGCATGGTCGAGCTTCCTGACCGCCTGGGCCTTTACGCAATCGATGCCGGCGCTTATCTGTTGCCGACCAAAGACTTTCTCGATGCCCCGCGCAAGGCCGGCACTTATCCGCGACTCGCCGGCATCACGAACATGAACATGGGGCGCGTCGGCGTCCGCTGGCCGGATCCCGTCGTGCAAGGGGGAGCCCTCATCGCCGCGGCAACGGAGAACGCCTGGACGAAGCTGAGCCTCGCCCGAATCGTTCCCGCGGCGGAAAACTCGGCCGCCGCGACGCCGCAATTCGAACTACTCACGCGCGCAGGGACGCGCGTCGTTTGGGGTTCCGCGCCCGGCGCCGAAACCGGGGAGGAAATGCCGGCGACTCGCAAAGTGGAGAGCATGCTCCGTTATAGAGCAGATCATGGCTCGTTGGAAGGAACGGCCGGCCCGCAACGGCTCGATCTGCGAGGTAAGTCGATCATCGCGACCGCTTCGATCAGAAACCCGACCGACGTGAAGCGACGTTAAGTGCGTGCCGCCGGTAAGACGTGCGGAAAGATCTCTTCCAAGACTTTGACGCTCACCGGCTTGACCATGTGGTCGTCGAAACCGGCATCGAGCGAACGGCGGCGATCTTCCGACTGACCGTAACCGGTGAGAGCTACGAGGTAGATCGGCGCGAGTCGCGGTCGCTCGCGCAGCCGCTTCGCGACCTCATAGCCGCTCAGGCCCGGCAAGCCGATATCGAGCAACACGAGTTGCGGCAGGAACTCTTCGGCCTTTTCGACGGCCGAGATGCCGTCGTAAGCCACGACGACTTCGTGCTTCCAAAACTTACGCAGCATCGTAGCGAGCGTCATCGCCGAGCCGACGTTGTCTTCGACAACCAACACCTTGAGCGGTAGCACCGGCCCCGGCTTCCATTCTTCGCGGCGTTCGACGGTCGTGGCGACTTCGTTCGCCAACCGCACGATGAACTCGCTCCCCAGATCGGGCCCTTCGCTATGCGCTTCGACCGTGCCGCCGTGCATCTCGACGATGCTGCGCACGACGGTCAAGCCGATGCCGAGCCCCCCTTGGGCCCGCTCGACCGACCGATCGGATTGCGTAAAGAGATCGAACACTTTCGGCAACAATACCTTTTCGATTCCCATCCCCTCATCACGAACGTGAATCGCCACTCCTCCCTGCTCGCGCGTGACGAACAGCCGGACGTGCGCCCCTTCGGGAGAATACTTCGAGGCGTTGTGCAGCAGATTGGAAACGACTTGGCAGAGCCGAACCGAATCGGCCTTGAGATGAATCGGCTCCGGCGTGAAGGTTAGTTCCACCTTCTGCCGTTTGTGATCGAACAGCGGTAACGTCGTTTCGACGGCGCGGCGCAGCACGTCCTCGAGCGAAACCGATTCCAAGCGGAGCTCGATCTTGCCGCGCATGATGCGCGAGACGTCGAGCAGGTCGTCGACGAGGCGGACGATATGATCGACCTGCCGCGACATGATCGCATGCAGCTCGGCCCGCATTTCTTCTTGGCCTTCCAGATCGCTGAGGAGCGCCAGCGCATTGCGAATCGGAGCGAGCGGGTTTCGCAATTCATGCGCAAGCATCGCGAGAAACTCATCTTTTCGGCGGTCGGCCTCGCGCAACTCTTGATGCAGCCGGGCGTTTTCCAAGGCGATCGAAGCACGGCGTGCCAAATCTTTCGCGACGTCGAGGTCTTGCGAGTGATAAGTGCGTCGCAGATCGGAAAGCCCGAAGACGATTCGGCCGATCACGCGCGACTCGATCGACAACGTCACCCCGATCAGCGAGCGAGGCGCAAGAGACGCGAGCGCCGAGTTCGTCGGGTTCGTAGATGGATCGGCACCGAGCATGCGAGCCATCGCCTCGGGCTCCGCGGTGAGTTGCGAACCGCTGGATGCTTCCTCGCCGGCGCCGCGGATGCCGACAGTGGGGCGCAAGTCGGCCAGGATCGATTCTCGCGATGCATCGCCGTGAACACGGATGGCGTGCTCCCGGCTGCCGTCCGCTCCGAGCAGATCGACGAGGCACCAATCTGCGAATTGCGGCACGGCCAGATGGGCGATTTTTTGAATCGTGCTGGTGAAGTCGACGAGCGTGGCGAAGGCTTCGCTGGCGGTGGAAAGAAAATGGGTGCGGCGTTCGGCGCGCCGACGTTCGGTGATGTCGTGGAAGACGAGCACAACGCCGCGAACCACTCCGTCTTCGGAGCGAATCGGAGCGGCGCTGTCGTCGATCGAGATACGTCGACCGTGGCGCGTGAGCAACTCCGTGTGGTTCGCGAGACCGACCGTCACGTTGTCGCGCAGCACTTTGGCGACTGGATTCTCGACCGCTTTCTCGGTTCCTTCTTGAACGATGCGGAACACCTCTTCCAACGGCTTTCCTTCGGCGTCGGCCGCGTTCCATTCCGTGAGCGTTTCGGCGCAAGGATTTAAGAACGTGATCCGGCCTTCGGCATCGGTCGCCATGACGGCATCGCCGATGCTCGCGAGCGTGACCCGAAACCACTCCCGCTGCTCGCGCAGCGACTTTTCGGCATTCTTACGTTCGGCGATCTCCAGTCGCAGGGCTTCGTTCGCGGCGAAAAGCTCGTGAGTTCGATCCGTTACTTCACGTTCGAGGGCCTCGGGCGTCTTCATCCGCAATACGCGGGGGACATTCGGAATGAGCGCCGCTACGGTCGCCCAAGAAACGACCGCGGTCACGAACTTGATGGTCCCTGCCAGTCGATAAGCCGGCCACCAGAAGATGATCGCATCCATGAGATGCGTCGTTCCGCAGGCCAAAATGAAAGCGCCGAACAAGAGGAAGACCTTCTTAAACGGCAAGTCTTTCTTCCGGGCGGCGAAATAAACCAGGATGCCGGGAATCGTATAGTAGGCGCTCCAGATTGCGAGGTCGGAGCAGATATGCAACCAACCGTGCGCATCGGTCCAGTTACCGCAATGCCACCGCGCCGGAAAGTCCGACGTCTCGAACAGGTGCGTGAAAAAAGAAATCATAGAGCAGTACGTGTTTTTTTGATGGAGCGAAGGAAAGGAAGCTCGACGTCGGCTTATGTGCCGCGGACGAACGGCCTAACGCTCGCGTGGTGAATCTACGGCCGTGTGATTATTCGATGGAATCGAATCTTTAACTACTCTCGCGCAACGAAATTAGCGGAAGAAAACGCCGGCGACGGCAACTGCTATCATGACGGAAGCCGTCGAGATCTTGGCCAGCGAACCCAACAGCCGGCCCCAAAAAGCCGCTTGTCCGACGCGCAGGCTATGGTCGAATCCTTGACCTTTCCAGAATTCCCCGAGCATCGCCCCGACCAGCGATCCCGCGCATGCCCCGACGACCGTGCCGACGATCGGAACCGGTATCGCCGCGGTGCCGACGATCGCTCCGACGAACGAGCCCACGATCGCCAGCAGCGCTCCGCGCCGGCTCCCTCCTAAGCGTTTCACGCCCATCGCCGCCGAAGCGGTCTCGGCGACTTCCCCCAGCACCGCCGCGACGGCAAGCACCGCGACGAGTTGCCAACTGAGTGTCCAGCGCGAATCCTCGGGCATGATCGCGGCGTAGACGGTCGACGCCCCGAGGATCAGCCAATTTCCCGGAAGGTTAAGAACCGTAAGTACCCAGCCGCAGCCGAGAGCGCAAAGAAAGAGACCGACTTCCAAGAACGTCGTCAAAGCCTGCATCATGAGCATCCGGTGTTTCGAAGCAAGGGAACTCTATTGCCATGATACCGCAACGAGGGTGTTCCGTCCCGACAGACTGGTCTCCCCCTCATACGCTCAGCGGCTAAAATAGATGGAAAGCATGTTCTTACCCGCGCTGGGTCGCATGGAGATTTCGTTTTGGCGAAGCTGAAGAAGGTCAAGCGTACTGAAGCGCCGTTGCTGCCGATTGTCGATGCCGGCAGCGTTCCGACTTCGTCGCAACGTTTGTTTGCCGATCTGCGTATCGCCGCGGCGTGTCTGCTGTTGGCCGCGGCCACTTACGCCACCTATCGCGAAAGTTTGTCCGGCCGGCTGTTCTTCGATGACCACGTGACGGTCGAGACGAATACGCATGTCCACGCGCTCGTGAACCCGCTCACGCGCTGGAAATGGGCCACCTGGGTCAAGGCCGCTACTTCCGCGGCCGATACGCCGCTGACGGGCCGACCCGTCGTCTCGCTGTCGTTCTCGTTGAATCATTGGTGGGCTGCCGCCATCTATCCTTCCTCGATGCCGGGCTTCGAAGGACATTTGCCGGTTCATACGCCGTTTTTTCACTATGTGAATCTCGCGATCCACATCCTCGTCACCTGGGCCTTGTTCGCCATGGTGCGACGGACGTTGCAAGCGCCGAACTTCGGCGGACGCCATCTACGCTCGGCCGGCGTTTGGGCATTTTGCATTGCCCTGATTTGGGCCGTGCATCCGTTGAATACCGAGGCTGTCGTCTACTTAACGCAACGGACGGAACAAGTCGTCTCGCTATTCCTCTTGCTGACGCTCTATTGCGCCGCCCGAGCGCTCGATGCGCGCAGCGTCGGCCGGCGACGCACCTGGGAGGTCGCCGCGGTCGTGGCGTGCGTGCTCGGCATGGGAAGCAAGGAGAACATGATCGCGGCTCCGCTGCTGCTCCTGGCCTACGATCGTGCGTTTCGCTTTCCCGATTGGCGCACGACGCTCCGCTCGCGCCCGTGGTTCTATCTCGCGATCGCCGCTACGTGGGGAGTGCTCGCGTACATCATGTGGCATAATCCTCGCGGCAGTACCGTCGGTTTCCAGCACGAACACCTCCCCTGGTACGAATATCTCATTACCCAGTGTTGGTGTTTGTGGCGTTATTTCTGGCTCACGCTCTTTCCGCTCGGAAGCCAACTCTGCGTCGACTACGGACGCCGCCCGGTTCTCGAATTCCAACATACCGCACCCGGCGCTTTGCTCGTCTTCACGTTGCTCGGCGTCACCGCTTGGGGCTGGCTGCGGCGTCCTTGGATCGGATTCCTCGGGACTTGGTTCTTCCTCATTCTCGCTCCCACTTCGAGCTTCTACCCGATCGTCACCGAAGTCGGAGCGGAACGGCGCATGTATCTCCCTTCGGCCGCGATCTTGATCGGCTTGGTAGCCGCGATCGTCGGCCTCGGTGGGTTCGTGCGAGCGCTCGGGCCAAAACCGCGCTCGACGTCGAGCTTCGATCGCGTCACGGCGATCGGACTGCTGACGACGGCCTGCGCGGCCGCGCTGCTCGGATACACGAGCCACAACCGCAACAAAGTTTATCAAAACGACCTGACGCTCTACGGCCACATCGTCGATGTGTTTCCCTGGAACGATCGCGGCCACAGCAACTACGGCAAGGTCTGCGTAGACCACCGGCTGACCGATCGGGCATTAGACAACTTCAACCGAGCCGTCGCGATCGATCCCGAATATATCGATGCCTTCACCAATCGCGCGGTCGTATTTATCGGTGAAGGGCGTCGACGCAGCCTCGACTTGTCGATCGCCGATTCGTCGGAAGCGTTGAATCTGCAATATTGGAATACCAATGCGATGAACAACCGCGCCTCGGCGTACATGCTCTCGAAGATATTCGATCGAGCCCTCGCCGATTTCAAAACGATGATCGCTTACGGCCCGACCTCATTCGAGGCACGCTTCGGCCAAGCGAACGTCTATCTGCAAATGGGAGAAACCGATCCTAAATACTATCTCGATGCGCTGAACTCGATCGAGGAAGCCCTGCGTATCAATCCTCGCTCCTACCGCTGCTATAGCACTCGCGCAGCGATCCTCGTTCGCTTGGAACGTCCGGAAGAAGCGGTCCTCGCGTTCAACAGCGCGCTGGAAATGATCGCTCTCGAAGCTCGGCAACTCCCTCCGGAAAGCGCCGATGCGCGCAGTTGGAAGGCCGTCGATGCGGCGTTGCTCCGCATTACCGCCGACCGCCGCACCGTCGATGAGTCGCTGCGCGAAGCGACGCTTCCGTTTCCCCATCGGGTCACGATGGCGGCGATTTTCAACAATCGTGCCGATGCGAATCGTCGCGCAGCGAAACTGCGTAACAATCCGAAATTGCGCGAGCGGGCTTTAGACGATCTCTCGCGCGCCATCTTTCTCGACGATGCGAATCCCAACCACTATCTCATGCGAGGAGAGATTTATCTCGAAAAGGATCGCTACGGCGAAGCGATGTTGGATTTCGACCAAGCAGTGACCCTCGCGCCGAATTGGATCGACGCCTTGCGTGGTCGGATTCAAACGGCGACGAAGATGCAGAACTTCGAGCTCGCGGCACAAGATGCCGAGCGGCTTCGCAAACTCCGCGTCCCTCTCGATGAGGCCACGAACAAGCTCGTCGACGACGCCATCAGCCGCGCCGGGCGACGCTGAACTGCCGGTGCTGAATCGGCAACGAACGACGGCGAGGCAAACCGATGCTTGCCTCGCCGTGTAGGTGAACGTCTCGACGACTACGCGGCCGCTCTACTTGCCGGCCGGTGCCTTCGCTTCGATCGGGCGAATCTTGATATTGCGATAGGCCACGAGGTTGCCGTGGTCTTGCAGGCAAATCAATCCCGACGTCGGCTTGCCGAAGTTGGCATAGGCTTTGAATTTGCTCTTCGCCAACCGCGAGTTCCAATCGTCGCTCCCGATGACGTAGTCGAAATACTTGACGCCGTTCATCGTGTGTTCGCACTTCTCCGGCGTAATCAGAATTCGTAGTTCGTTCCATTCGCCGGCGGGCTTCGTCGCATCTTTGTCCGACGAATAAAACTCATAAAGCCAGCCGCACTTCTGCGGATCGTGGCCTGCCTTGTTGTCTTGAATTTGAATTTCAGGACCCGTCTGCCAAGGGGAGCCTTCCGTCTCGGTCACATGGAACATGACGCCGCTGTTGCCTCCCGGCGAAATGTTGAACTCTAGCTTCAACTCGAACGCACCGTATTCGCCCGTGGTCACGATGTCGCCGGCTCCCTTATCGCTTCGGGTCATTGCCCCGTCGACGATCTTCCAGCCCTCTCCGACCCCTTGCTTCTTGTAATTGCGCCAGCCCGCGGTCGACTTACCGTCGAACAACAATTTCCAACCTTGGGTCGCTTCTTCGGCGGTGAGCTCGTTCAGCTTCTCTTCGGCCGCAACCGGTGCGGCTAGGGCGAACATCAACGCAAATAATCCGACACTAGCAAAGGGCGAACGAAACATGAAGCGACTCCGATAAGGGAAAAAGGCGCACGACCGGCCAAGGCATTTTCTCGGGCTATTTTGGCCCATGCGTCGCTCGGCCGCAACGGGCCGCCAGAGAGCGATCGAAAGTAGCTTGCCCCTAGGAATTCCGGAGCGTACTCTGGCACAGCCGGCCGATCCGTTCGTTCGCTCGGCCGATCTTCCTACCGCTCAGCTTCCCTACCATGCGCTCTACTCGAATCTACGCTCTAGAAATTTACGCTGCGACCATCTCGACGCTGATCTTCGGCGGCCTCTCGGCGTCCACCGTCGCGGCGGCCGATAAGCTGCCGACGTTCACGACCATCGCCGAGGCAGGCGACGATTACTTCTTCCAAGGCGAGTTCAGCGGCAACGTCGCTTCCTACGGCCGGTGCGGGCTACAGGTCATCGCCGAAGGTAAGAACCAGTTTCGCGGCATCTTGCTTCCCGGAGGACTTCCCGGCGAAGGTTGGAATCACGCGCAGCGCATCGAGTTTCTCGGCGCGCGCGAAGGCTCGAAGATGCAACTCTCCGCTGCCGGCACGGTCATCGATGTCCAAGTCGGCACGGCCGTGATTCGCGATCCGTCGGGCCGGCAACTGGGAGTTTTGCGCCGGGCCTCGCGCGTCAGTCCGACGATGGGCCTTGCGGCACCGCAAAACGCAGTCGTGCTCTTCAACGGCACGTCGACGTCGGAGTTCGATCCGCGTGCGAAGATCGCGCCGAACGGCTCGTTGATGCACGGCACGGAAACGAAGCGGACGGTGAAGGACTTCCATCTGCATTTGGAATTCCGTCTCCCCTTCATGCCGACGGCCCGCGGTCAAGCGCGGGGGAATAGCGGCGTCTACATTCAAAAACGCTACGAGGTTCAGATTCTCGATTCGTTCGGGCTCGAAGGCATTCACAACGAGTGTGCAGGCCTTTATAAAACAAAAGCGCCGGACACGAACCTCTGCCTGCCGCCGCTGGCGTGGCAAACCTACGATATCGATTTCCGGGCCGCACGCTTCGACACAGCCGGAAAGAAGGTCGCCGATGCTCGGATCACGGTCGTACATAACGGCTATCCGGTGCATAGCGACGTCGCGATTCCGAACAAGACCGGCGGCGGATCGCAAGAAGGCCCGCAAGCGTTGCCGATTTTGTTGCAAGACCACGGCAACCCGATCGAGTATCGCAACATTTGGATCGTGAATCGGTAGTCTGCAGATCGGAAGCGGCGCATGGCAGGAGCCTCGAACCCCGTCCGTTATTGTCGACGATTCGCTTACGTCTCGGTGTCGATCTTGCTGCTGGTTTCTCTCGTCCGTCTCGGCGGCGAGTTGCAACGTCGGGCTGCATTTCCCTGGGATCTGCTCACCTGCTTCGAATCGCCGCACCTCGCGGCTCTCATCAAGCTCCGGCAAGGGGTCCCGCTCTATGGCCCGGCGAGCGATGCCGATTCCGAGCCGTATCCACCTCTGACGGCTTGGCTCACTTACGCAACGCTAAAGCCCATCGGCTACGAGCTCGATATTCGCGGTGCGCGCGGCGTCGCGATCGGCATCACGCTGCTGACGACCGTCCTCGCCACTGCCATCATAGGGCGCATCTTGAAAACGCCGGCGATCTCTTCGGCGACTCGTCGCTGGATGCTGCCGGCGATCGGAGCCGCTTCGTTCCTGATGCTGCACCGGTGCCTGACCTCGGACCAACCGCATCCCGACAACCTGCATATTTTGCACGCCATCGTGCTGCTGCCGCTCTGTTTGAAGTCGGCGGCCGGCGATCGGATCGGGCCGTGGATCGCTGCGGCGCTCTGGGCATCGCTCGGGATCCTCACGAAACAAACGGCGGCATTCGCGCCTTTGGCCGTCGTCGCCATGCTGCTCACAAGCAACTTGCTTGATCGACGCCGGCGCCGGCTGCTTCTCGCGCTCACCCTCGTTGTCGGCGCGATCGTCGTCGGCTGGTTGTTCTCCGATCCAGCGCGCGACTTCCATTTGCGCACGGCCCTCGGGGCGCACTCGCTCGATTTCAGCCGTCTCGGGCTTTTCTTCACCGATTCGACGCCGATTCGCTTCTTTCCTCGCGTGCTCTTGCTGCTCATCGCCATGCTCGGCGTCCGCAAGTTTTTTCGCGAGCCGACTACGCGATCGTTCGCGTTCGCCTGGGGCGCGATCGGGTTCTTCGAGGTGCTACCGGCGATCGCCGGCTTCATCAAGCTCGGCGGCAACTTCAACAACCTAGGGATCATCGACTTCTGGCTGTTCCTGATCGCGGCCCCCTATCTGCTCCGTTTCGCGACAGCGGATAGCGAACCGAACGAGCTCCCCTTCGCCGAACGCCGGCGGCGCCTCGTCTCGATCGGAGCGACGATCGTGTGTTGCTGGTTCGTCGGCGCGTTGTGGCCGAACAAGCTCGTGCCGAACGAGCACGCTTATCGTCTCTGTCGCGACGTCGAACAGCGAGTGCGCGACGACGTCGCGGCCGGCCGGCGCATCTGGCTTACGGCCGGCCTCGCGTTTCGCTTACGCGCGGGAGACGACTCCCCACCGCGCGACCTCGGCATCGCGCTCTGGACGTTGGAAAACGGCCCGAGCGCGGCCTTAGAGTCGGGCATTCGACGCCGGCTCGCCGACGGCTACTACGATCGCGTCTACGATTTCTTCCCGTGGGATCTGAAGACCCGCACGGACCTCGACGCACGCTACGAAAAAGTTGCGACGATACGCGGGGCCGGCTATTCGACGTTCGACGAATACCGCGGCATCCAACCGTTCGTGAACCGCTGCACGATCTACGATCGCAAACGATAGCGCTGCGACGATTTCGCTACGGCTTCACGGCGTAGAAGACCGTATAAGTCTTCACGAGTTCCGACTTCACGCGTGAAAACCGTTCGGGCAAGTTTTCCTCGAACCACTCCGGCAGCTTCGTCACCATCAGCAGCCGGCCGCCGGGCTGGAGCGCGTCGAATGCCGAGCTCACGAATAACTCCGCGATCCGAAAGTCGGCGTAGTACGGTGGATTGCCGAGCGCGAGATCGAACGTGCCCGGCTGGTGAACCTTGCCCGCCGGTTCGAGTCGCGCTTCGAACCGCTCGACGACATGATTCCGCTTGGCGTTCGCGCGCGTGCAGGCGACGGCCCGTGCGTTGGAGTCGATCGCTTCGACGGTGATGCCGTCGGCTCGACAAGCGGCCGCGAGCCCGACCGTCCCCCAACCGCAACCGATATCCAGCACGCGATCGCCGGCGGCAACGGTCATCGCTTCCATCAAACGCCGCGCGCCGGGATCGACGCGGCGATGTGAGAACACGCCCGGCCGAGTCGCGGCCGATAGCAAACGTTCGCCGTCGCGGAACGCGAACTCCGCCTGAAAGTCTCGCGCGCGCTTCAAGGGTCCGGTTCGCTGGACGACGTAAATCGCACCGTCGTCGGCGTCGAAGCGCCTTACTTTGCCGCCGAGCGCCTGCGCCATTTCGTGCAACCAGACGTCGCGCGGATTGTCCGTGGATGCGAGCAGCAAACCGCCCGAGCGGAGCGCTCGATACGCTTGCTGCAACTGCTCGCGCGTCAACTCCGCATCCCCTCGCGACGACAGAGGGAGTGCGACAACGTCCCAAGCGTTCGGCGATTCGCTTCCCGTCTCGATATCGCCCTCCACGACGAGGTCGGCGGAGCAGCGCAACGACAAGTTCGCCGGTCGAGCTTTCGTCCCGTTTCCGTCGAGGGCTCGTTCCGCAAGACCGAGCAGATAGGCATCGAGATAATAACACTCGACCGCGGCCGATGGATAGCGTTCGGCGACGAACTGCGCCAACTGCGCGCGTCCGTTCGAGGTGACGAGCACCCGCTCGACGCTTCGCTCGCCGACTGCCTCCGGCCAGCGATCGATCAGCAGCCGCTCGCTGGTCTTCGGCGGAAGCGAAACGGGCGGCAGTTCATCGGACGGAGAGGTGTTCTTCATCCGATCCAGACTAATCGAAATCGCCGTCGACGACGAGCCGCCACGCGTGAGACGAAGAATCCCTTACCCGTCTAATCTCTTAGCCATCTAAGCCTTGCAAGACCCCGGTCGAGTCGCCGAGGAACGGCACGTCGACATCGACCCGATCGAGCATCGCCATCCACAGATTGTTGAGCGGCGTTTCGTCGGGATAACGAATGTGTCGGCCGGTCTTTACCGTTCCGCCGCCGCCACCCGCGAGCAAGATCGGCAAGTCGTTGTGGTTGTGCCGATTGCCGTCGGAGTTGCCGCTGCCGTAAGCGAGCAAGCAATTGTCCAACAGCGTGCCGTTTCCTTCGCGCACGCTCTTGAGCTTCCCGAGCAAGTACGCGAACTGCGACGTATTGAATCGGTCGATCTTGCGAATCTTTTCCTTCTTCGTTTCGTCGTTGCCGTGATGCGAGAGTTCGTGATGCCCTTCCGAGACCCCGATGAATTTGTACGGAACGCTGCTCCCCTCGTTGGCGATGACGAAGGTGCAAATGCGCGTCACATCGGTTTGGAACGCCAGCACCATCAGGTCGCACATCAAGCGGATCTTTTCTTCGCGCTCGTTCGTCGTGCCGAGGATCGTGGGATACTCGGGTGCCGTGATCGGCGGGAGCTTCGCGGCCCGTTCGATGCGCAACTCGACGTCGCGCACGGACGATAAATACTCGTCGAGCTTGCGCAGGTCGTGACCGCCGAGCGTCTTCTCTAAGTCTTTCGCATCTTCCATCACGGCATCAAGCACGCTCCGGCGCCGACGGCGCGATTGCTCTTGCTCGGCGCCGGTATCGGCCTTGAACATCCGCTCGAAGACGAGCTTCGGGTTCACTTCCTTAGGCACCGGCGTCGTCGCCGAGCGCCACGACATCGTCGAGGAATAGACGCAGCTGTAGCCCGAGTCACAATTGCCGGCCATGCCCCCTTGCTCGATGCCGATCTCAAGCGACGGGAGTCGGGTTCGATCGCCGATTCGGCTCGCCGCGAGTTGATCGACCGAAACCCCGGTCCGAATATCGGTGCCGTCGGTCTTACGCGGTTGCGCGCCGGTGAGGAAGGCCCCCAGCGCGCGGGCATGGTCTCCGCCGCCGTCGCCGTGCGGCCGAGCCTTATCGGCGGTGAGGCCGGTCAAGACGTTGAAATCACGGCGATGCTCCTTCAACGGCTCGAGGCAAGCGGTGAGTTCGTAGTCGCGGCCTTCGGTCTTGGGAGTCCAGTTCTCGATGTTCACGCCGTTCGGAACGTAGAGAAACGCCATGCGCTGCGGCGCCGCCGGGGCGGCACCTTTGACGACCGGCGCCGCACCCCAAGCCGCGAACGGGCCCATCGCTTCGAGCCACGGCAAAGCAACGGCCGTGCCGAGCCCTCGAAGTAGCGTGCGGCGAGAAAGTGGGTTAGCCATCGTGGTCGCTCCGTGAAATCTGATTTTCTAACTCTGAAACTACTCGCCGGCCGTGTCGTTGATTCCGCGGCGCAGGCGGAACGGTTCGCTGCGTACGATCTCGGTGCAGAGCGCCGAGAATTTATAATCGTTCTTTTTCAACGTCGCGACGACCTGATCGATCGCGCGAGCGTCGTAGTATTCCAAGCCTCGGCCGAGGGCAAACGTCAGCATCTTCTCGGCTAGGCAGCGGGCAAACTTATCTCGATCGGCAACCAGAATCTTTCGCAGTTCGCTCGGGCCGTGAAACTTCTCGCCGGTCGGCAGCTTGCCCGACGGATCGATCGCGGCTCCTTCGTCTTCCAAGCGATACGCCCCGATGGCGTCGAAGTTCTCGAAAGCGAAGCCGAGTTGATCCATCTTCGCATGGCAACCTGCGCAAGCCGGGTTCGCGCGATGCTGCTCCATGCGCTGCCGCAGCGTGCCGGTCAGCTTGTCTTTTTGTTGTTCCAGCTCGGGCACATCGGGCGGAGGCGGTGGCGGAGGCTCGCCGAGAATCTGTTCGAGCACCCATTTGCCACGCTTCACCGGAGAGGTGCGCGTCGTGTTCGAGGAGACGGTGAGGATGCCGGCCTGCGTGAGAATGCCGCCGCGGATGCCGTCGGCCAGCGTCACCCGTTCCCACTCGGAATCGCTGAACATGCGCTTGCCGCCGGGGACCCACTTCTTCGTATTCTTCGTGTTCCCCTTCGTATCGGCGACGCCGTAAAACTTCGCGAGCGACGCGTTCATGTAAGTGAAGTCGGAGTCGATCAAGTCGACGATGCTTCGATCTTCGCGGATGATCGCTTCCAAGAAAAGTTGCGTCTCTTTGAACATCGCCTGCCGGAGCGGCTCTTTGAAATTCGGGAAAGTCGTCGGGTCGGGAGCATGCGTCTTCAGCCGGCCCAGCTGCAACCACTGCATCGCGAATTGCTCCACGAGCGCGCTGCTCTTCGGATCGGCCAGCATCCGGCGCACATGACTGTCGAGGTTCTTCGTCAGCTCGTTCTTCCGCGCAGCGGCGAAGAGCGCGTCGTCGGGCATGCTGCTCCAGAGGAAGTAGCTCAAGCGCGAAGCCAGCTGGAATTCGTCGAGCGGGCGAGTCTCTAAGGCGGTCGGACGGTCGTCGAGTTCGGCGCGAAATAGGAACTTCGGACTCGCCAGCACCACTTCGATGGCGAGTTGCAAACCGGCTTCCCACTTTTCGCCGCGGGCTTCCGCATCGGCGACGACCTTCACCAAGCGATCGACTTCGATCTTCGTCGCAGGCCGCCGAAACGCGCGCGAGGCGAACCGGCTCAGGATCTCCTGAGTTCGTTCCGCTTGCGTCTTACCCGTCGAGTCTAAGAGCCGGCGCATCGCAAACGGGCGCGTATCGACCGGCCCGTCGAGCGACAACGAGTTGAGAAACAGTTCGGCGTCGGGCGTCCCTTCTTCGGTCTTCACCAAAGCGACGCCGAGGCGCTCGAGCCCTGGAATCTCTGTCACTTTCACATCGAAGATCTGCGGTTTCTTCGGATCGCGACCGGTGACTTCGAGCGTCTCCAGAATGCGAATGCGGCCGAACCGCGGAGAGCCGGCTTCGAGCAACTTCGCCACCTCTTCCGGCTTCGAGGGGTCGGCCAGTTGAGAGCCCGACGCGAAGACCGCGATCTTTACCGGCAGTTGATCGGCCCGAGCGCCGTAGCAACTGATGTTGAAGCGATACTCGTCGTTCGGCGCTACTCGATACTGCGCGAAGAGGGGACCGGTCAGCGACATTTCTTTCGCCGGCTTCGTCGACAGGATGCGGAAGTTGCCCGAGAAGTTTTGCTTACCGGCGGGATCGCGCCCCTTGAGATACACTCGGCGTACCGTCGGCTTCGGCAACTCCGTCGGCATGACCTTTTTCGCGATCTGTTCGGCCGCCGCGAGATAGCGCTCCATCAGCACCGGCGACATCGAAAGGACATCGCCGATGTTGTCGAAGCCGTGCCCGACGTCGTCGGCCGGGAAGTCTTCCGAAACGTGCGCATCGAGACCGTAGAAAAGATCGCGGATCGTGTAGTCATATTCCACACGGTTGAGCCGGCGCATCGTGACGCGGCCCGGGTCCGGCGCGGCGTTCCGATCGTAGTCGTCGAAGATCTTGCGGACGGCGGCGACGAACTGCTGCGTCTCCGCGGTCGTCGGTTGCGGCCTCTTCTCCGGAGGCATCGCTTGCGACTCGACCATCTCGAGCAGGTTTTCCCACGACTTCCGCTTACGAAGTACATCGCTCGCGCTGCGCACATTCGCCAGGGCTAGGCCTGCCTTCGGATTATCGCCGCTATGGCATTCGACGCAGTGCTTCGTGAGATACGGCTGAATCGGCAGAGACTCGGCCGACTTCGCTGGCGGGTTCGCCGCCGTAGCGATCGTTGACAACCGACTCGCAGGCCCTAGCAACCCACCGGCGGCGATCAAGGCGCACGTGGCCGCCAGCGCGAGGGCAACCGCGCGCGCAGCAAACGAACGAACCAAGATGCTTGGAGATGGTTTCATCGAGGAAGAGGCAACAGAGTCGGCTTGCAGGGAGCAAGCCCGATCGGAGGTCGGCAGGATTTCGGTGGGCGGGCAAAGGGGAGGAGTAGCGGCGGGCGGTACGTCTATTGTAGCCGATGCGCGACGGCAGCGGCAACGGGAAAGAGGCGTTAAAGCCCGCCCTCACGAAGGGGATGAATCGACATAATTCGGCGATTTTGCGATGATCGGCCAGGCGACTTCGTGCGATGCTTCCGGTCGTCCGTGATGTTCCTTCGACGACATGGAAAGCGCGGTCGTTCCGATGGCTCTCTGGCTTGTGATCTTGATTCGCGTGGTCGCCAATCCGGCGGCGAACGTGTATCAGAAGTTGCTGACGCGCGACGGCGCGGCACCGATTCTGGTTATTTTCGTCTCACACCTTTTTCTGTCGTTCATCTGCGCACCGATTCTCTGCGTCGCGCCGACACCGCGCAGCTTCGACTTCTGGATCAACATCACGATCTGCGCGCTGCTGGCCGTCGCGTGCAATACGCTTCTCGTGCAAGCGCTGAAACTCGGCGACCTCTCGCTGCTCGGGCCGATCAACGCTTATAAGTCCGTCGTGAGCTTGCTGCCGAGCCTATTGCTGCTCGGCGAGTTCCCCAGCGCGGCGGCGCTCTGTGGAATCGCTTTGATCGTAGTCGGCAGCGTGCTGCTCGTCGGACGAAACGACTCCGCCGACTTCCCTGCCGGCGGTTCCTTTCGGTACGCCGCTAGGTTGAAGACTCTTTTTTATTCGCCCGGCGTGCGGTATCGGGTCGCGGCTTTGGTTCTCTCGGCAACCGAGGCGGCGTTTCTCAAGCGTGCCGTTTTGGCGTCGTCGCCGGCGATCGCGTTCGCTTGGTGGTCGATCTTAGGAGCCGCGGCTTCGGGCGCTGCGCTGGTGGTTTTGCAGCGGGGCCGATTTCGCGACGCCGTGTCCTGCCTCTCCGGCAAAGCCAACCTGAGGCGATTTATTTTCCTAACAATTGCGACCGGGCTTATGCAATATTGCACGATCGTCGCTCTCGACGGCTTCCAAGTGGGTCCGCTGCTGGCTCTGTTTCAGATTTCGACCCTTTTAAGCGTGTTTTTCGGGCATCGTTTCTTCGGCGAGCCCCACTTTCTGCGCCGACTTTTCGGGTCGGCGATCATGGTCGCCGGGGCTGCGGTCGTCGTAGTTTGCCGGCAGAGCCCGTGAGTCAGCCGAATTCATCCTATTATTTTTTTGCAATAAATGCGACGCGACCTGCGTCTTAGTGTTAGATATGAGAGCCCCCCTTTTGTCGGCACTCCTCACCGGCCCCTCATTTTCGCTTTCAAGGACAGCGGCGATGCCTTATTGCAAATGCCCGCGCTGCGCGAATGTGGCCCATCTGCATCTTAAGATCTCGCGCTACGAGTGGTATCGGACGTATTTTCCAACGCACGACCCTCGGCAGCCGGCGCCGGCGATTTGCGCTCGTTGCTGGGTGAAAGAACATGGCCTGGAGACCGGGGAACCTCTTCCTCCCCACCTGCGCGTGTTGGAACAACAGCCGACGCATTCATAAGCCCGCGGCATTCTTAGCCCGAGTTTGCGTCGCGCCCTCCTGCCGATCCGTTTCTTCGGGCGGAATCGATCAAGCGGATTTTTAGCGATACTTCGGTCGTGCGGTGGTGTTTAAATAAGCATCCCACGAAGCGGCGCTTACCCGACGCGCTGATCCACGTCCCGCCGGCTTCACGGATCGCTTTTGGAGGATGTCGGTATGAAGTGGCTATCGCTGGTCGCCCTAGGGCTCGCGTGTTTCGGAGCTATCGAGATTCCCACGTCGTCGGCCCGCGCCGCGGCGATCGACTCCGACGAACGGATTCAAAAACTAGAAGCGGAACTGACGAAGCTGCGCGCGAGCGTGCAAGGCATCGAACGCGAGCTTCAGCAACTCAAGGGAACACCCGACAAGCCACGACTCGACAAGCCACGCTTGGAAGATCGCGAGCAAGCCCGCCGCAATAGCCAAGAGCCGCGCGACGAGAAGCGACCGCCGGCCGGCAAGCCTCGTCAGGCGCAAGCGCACGACGGCTGGGACCAACTCGCCCGCATCTTAGCTCACCGCCGCATGCAAGAATTTCACGCGCATCACGGAGCGCAGGGTCGACATGATGGCCGCCGCGCCGATAGCTTCGGGCCGGGCGGGCATCGCCCCCCTTCGTTCGGCTTCGATCCACGCCACGGACATGACCGCAAGCCGGGCGGAGACTTTCACGCTCGTCGCGACCATGACGACCACGATCGACGTCATGCCCGTTCGGACGACTTCCGCCGCGACGAACCGCAGCACGGCAAACAGCATGGCGGGCCGCGAGCAAATGGACCACGACCTAATGGGCCCCGGCCTAATGAACCACGGCACGGCGACTTCGGCCGAGGACCTGGCGACTTCCACGGCCACGCGATGCATCATGGCCGCCCGGAACATTTCGGCAGCCGCTACGGTCGCGGTCACGACGAGCACTCGGATCGTCGCGAATTCAGCCGTCACGAATTCCACCGCGAACATTTCGGTCGTCATGACTTCGATCGTCACGATTCCCATCGGCATAGCTTTCATCGACACGGTCGCGATGAGGCGCATGCCTCGCTCTCGCCTCGCGCCGGTCGGCCGGATTTCCGACATGACGGCCCGAGCCGCGATCGCGACGACGCCCGTCGTGAATGGCATGCCCGCCACGGGCGGGAGAACGACGGCCGCGAGTTTCACGATCGTCGCTCGGAAGGTCGACCCGAGGGCGCCCGCGCCGAGGGCCGGCTGAACGAACGCCGTCCGGAAGCGGGCCCGCCCCGAGGGCCTGTGCGAGAAGGAGCACGCGACGGGAAGCCACCCGAAGGGCCGCGCGGCGGCATGCGCGAGCGCGACTCGAACGACGCCCCTCCGCGTGACGCCGGACCGCGCCGCGAGCCACCTCGCGGCACCGGCCCGCGCGATGAGAAACTGCGAGATGATCAGCGGCGCGATGAGAAGCCGCGTGACGAAAAGCCGCGAGAAGCCGGACCGCGCGGCGACGGGCCACGTGAACGGGCTTCGCGCGACGAGGCTTTTCCATTCGAGCAACCCGAGCGATCGGCGCAGCCGCAGTTCGGCCAAGCCCAAGTCGGTGAAGTTCAATTAGGGCGAGCCCAAGCGGGCCCGGTGCCGTTCGATCTCGATCGGCTGTTCGACTTGGTCGAACTGCTGGATCGTCAGCTTGAGCTTGCCGTCGAAGAATAACGCCCCTTACAAGTCAGACCGCGCGAGCCTCGACTTCGGCTCGCGCGGTCTGATGTAAGTTCGATCGACCGCCGTAATCTCTCAGCGGATCACTTCATCGCGATCGCGCGTTGCAGCGGGCGGAGCACGTTGTCGATCACGTAGCTATCGACGATCTCGCGGCACATCACCGCCAGCTTCTCTAGGACCTCGACATAAGTCCGGTCCGGTCCGAGGCTGCCGTATTGTCGCGCCGTGAGATAGACGCTGAGTTGCTCTTCCGGGAACTCACGCGTGCGCGCCTGATAGGCTGTCGTGCGGTTTTCGATGCTCAGGCGGCATTGCGTCCGGCAATCTTCGTCGATCGCCAGCGTGATCGAAGGCTCGTAGCTGATGACGCCGGCGTTCGGCAACTCCAGTAACTTCTCCATCGCCGGGCTCACACCGAGCGCGTCGGCGATCAATTGATTGTGGTTGCCGCGATAGGTGAAGTCGAAGCCGAACAGCACATCGAGCGCTTCGCAATCGAGCGGGCTCACCGACAACATATACGGCGCCAGGTCGAGCGCCAGCCGATGCTGATCGAGGGCGTCTTCCACCGATGTCGGATTCACGTAGCCCGAGCAGACGCGGCGATGCTCGATCGTCGCCCAACGGTAGCTGCCGTTGTCTTTGTCTTCTTCGAGGACGAAGTCTTGCTTCTCGCCCCGGCTATAGAAGTTGCGCATCGAAGGATACTTCTTCTGAATGCGCTCGAAATAATGCAGGACCGTTTCCCGGCCGTGCGGAAGCTCCATCTCGGTGCTTAGGTTCATGTTGACGTAAAAATCGTCGGACAGAGAACCGTAAGTATCCATCGTCGTCCCCCTTGATCGAACTCCATCCCGAACAACAGGCCGCCTGTCGGCGGCACGGCCCCGACCTCGGCGGCCGATCACACGATTGCGTTGAGTTTCATTTTGGTTGCAGTATAGAATGCCTTTCGGGGGACTGTAAAGCCGCGCCCGGCGACCGCAGTCCGCCGACCGTGATGAATCGTCTCCCTTGGCGAGCGACCGAGTTATGGATAGCTCTCGAACCTCCGCGTTGCGCTACACGGTTTTTCCGAGCGACTTGGGTTGGTTCGCACTTGCCGGCTCGGGCTCACATGTCGTGCGACTGTCGTTCGGGCATCCGACGGCCGACGCAGCCCGCCGCTCGCTCGCGCCTCCTATGCGCAACGCTCCGCGCGACGACTTTTGGTTCGGCGAACTCGTCGAACGCCTGCAAGCCTATGCCGGTGGTGCTCGCGATGATTTTCGCGATGTCTTGATCGCCTATGAAGACGACACGCGCTTCCGCATTTCCGTCGCCCAGTGGTGCCGACGGATTCCGCCCGGCGTGACCGTAACCTACGGTCAACTGGCAGCCGCGGCCGGACGCCCTGCCGCCGCGTGGGCCGTCGGCAACGTCATGCGCACGAATCGCGTGCCGCTGATTATTCCCTGCCACCACGTCGTCGCAGGAACCGGCAAGCTCCACGGCTATTCGGCGGCCGGAGGGCTCGCCACGAAACGCCGACTGCTCGACATGGAAATAGAATCCTGGATTTCGGAAGCGGTGCGGAAGGTCGTCGAGGCGTAAGCCGGATGGCCGGATTTTTTTGCGCGAACCCTTCGCGAAGCGGTCTCGTAGAACACCGTAACCCGGAAATTCGGGTTCACACCGCGACGCCGTTGCCGGCAAGCGAAAGCCGGGATGTGCGTTCACGTTACGGTTGCGTTAAGACCCGATGAGGCCGATTTTACGCCGCTCACCTCAAATCGGTATGGCGACTTTTCCGGCCGCGAGTCACAATTAATCGTAAGATTGCCTGACAGTCCCGCCTTCCGTTCATTCCCACGCCGTATTCTTTTCGGCCTACCACCGTGATCTCTCACAACAACGACGAAGATTCGACCTGGCAGAATTGGATCGTGGAACGCCGTCCGCAAGACGGCGCGATCCTGGTCCGAGTTCCGTCGACGCGCCGCGATTCTTCGGGCGACACGTTGCCTGACGCCGTCTTTTCGTTTCGCGACGGCGATCCGCAATACCGCCTCTGGTCCGAGCGACTGGAAAATCGCTCGCCTGCGAAGGCGTCGTAAGGACGCCTTCGCAACATCAGCGCCGCAACGCGAACTTTGCGTGCAGGGTTATTCGGCGGCTTTCGTCGGCGCGAGTTGCCGATACTTCTCTTGATACTTTTTCCAAAGCCGCTTGTGACGATCGGAAAGATCGACTTCGCGGCCGTCGATGTAAGCCGCGGTGACGAGGCTCGCGATATCGAGCGGATCGCCGGTCGAGACGAACAGCGTCGCCGCTTTGCCGCTTTCGAGCGAGCCGAGCTCGCGCTCGACTCCCGTGATCTGCGCCGGATAAAGCGTGATCGATTTCAGCGCCTCGTCGTAAGGCAAGCCGAAAGCCACAGCGGTTGCCGCGTGGTAAGGCAAGTTACGGATGTTCGCCATCCGATCGCTCGCGCTGATACAGAACTTCACGCCGGCCTTGTGTAACTTCGCGGCGATCGTAAACGGCGCGTCGTAAGGATCTTGCCGATGACGAGGGAGCCGATTCACCCCTTTCAGAATCACCGGCACATTCTCGGAGCGCAACAACTCGGCACATTCCGGAGCTTGGTACCCGCCGACGATGACGAGCTTCACCCCTTCTTTGCGAGCGAACGCCACGGCCGATTGAATCTGGCGCACATCGTCGGCACGCACGAAGAGCGGCGTCTTTCCTTCCAAGACGGGAAGCATCGCTTCCCAACGAGCGTCGAAGTCCGGCGCCGCGGCCCCTTGGCTGCTTCGCGCGCGCTTCAGAGTTCGATAGCTCCGCGCATCGGCGAACACGTTCGTGAGTTGCTCCATGACCCGAGCGCGCGTCTTCTCTTTCGGCTTGGAGTCTTCCATGCGCCACGTATGCGACTCGACGAGCGACGGCCAAGAGACCATCATCGCTGCTTCGCCCCGCACCGTCATCTGCTCCCATGTCCAACCGTCGAGCCGCATCACGGCCGCGCGCCCGCTGATCAGCCCGCCAAGCGGTGCGGTGACGACCGTCAACACGCCGTTGGAGCGCGTCACCGGAATCAGCTCGCTGTCGGGATTGAACGCAGTTTGCGCTCGGACGTTCGGATTGATCTGCCCGACTTCCGTGTGATCGACCGTGGCGCGCACCGCCGCGATCTCGACGAGCCCGACTTCCGTATCGGCATCGAACAGGCCCGGATAAACGTGCTTTCCTTTCACATCGACGAGCTGCGTATTCTTCGGCAAGTCGACCTCGAGGCCTACCGCCGTGATCTTGCCACCGACGAACAGGACCGTGCCGCCGACGATCTCCGGCCCGACGACCGGATGGACCGTGCCGCCGACGAGCGCGATCGGCGTCGATTGCGGCGCGCCGGGCACTTCGGGGGCAGCCTGCGCCGCTGCCGAGCAACCGAGCAAGAACGCGACGAGAGCGACTCGGAGCATGTTTCGCATTCGGGAAGGAATCGTCATGATCTTGCGTTGAATCATCTTGCACTGAGCTTGAGTGTTACGAAGAGTCGTCATTAGTTTTGCTCCTTGCGTTCGATTTGTCGCAAAGAGACGTGCGGCGAACGGCAGCCGCAATAGATATCGTCGCGGGCCCACTCCATCGACTTATCGCCGTCGCCGGTCTCGACCGGATCGCCCGACGCGAGCACACGTTGAATCAAGGCCGCTCGTCGCAGGGCGGTCTCTTCGCGACGGCGCTGGTCGTCGGCACGGTCGAAGTATTTGCGGCCGTCGATCCACGTTTGCTCGCAGCGCCCCACGCTCGACAGCGGCGACGCGCTCCAGACCGCGAGATCGGCATCCTTGCCCGGCTCGATCGAGCCGACGTACTTATCGACGCCCAACTGCTTCGCCGGATTGAGCGTGACGAACTTCAACGCCTCCTCGGGTGCGACTCCGCCGTACTTCACCGCCTTGGCCGCTTCGAGGTTCAAGCGTCGCGCCAGTTCGGCATCGTCGGAGTTGAACGAGACGACGACGCCCGCTTGGTGCATCAACGCGCCGTTGTATGGAATTGCGTCGTAGACTTCGAACTTATAGGCCCACCAATCGGCGAAGCTCGAACCACCGACCCCGTGCTTCGCCATGGCGTCGGCCGTTTTATAGCCTTCGAGAATGTGCTGAAGCGTGGCGACGCGGACGTGAAATTCTTCGCAGACCCGGAGGAAAGCGATGATCTCGTCTTGGCGATAGGAGTGGCAATGCACGAGCCGCTTGCCGTCGAGCACCTCGACGAGCGCGTCCATTTGGAGATCGACGCGCGGCGGCAGGCCCCGCTTGAGGCTGCGATATTCTTTCCACCGCCGTTTGTAATCTCCGGCCGCGCGGAACGAATCTCGCAGCAACTGCTCTACCCCCATGCGCGACTGCGGATAACGGTTGTTTCCCGGCCCCCAATTGCTTTGCTTCACGTTTTCACCCAAGGCGAACTTGATTCCCGGCGGCGCGGCCGCGAACTTCATTTCCTCCGGCAAACCGCCCCAGCGAAACTTCAGAACTTGGTTCTGTCCGCCGATCGTGTTGGCCGACCCATGCAGAATGTTCGACGCCGTGACGCCGCCGGCGAGTTGGCGATAGATGTTGATGTCGTGTGGGTCGATGAAGTCGGCGATGCGCACTTCGGACGTAACCGAATGTGAGGCTTCATTGACACCGCCGTCGGTCGCGATATGCGAGTGGCAATCGATAATGCCGGGCGTAAGATGCTTCCCTTTCACGTCGACGACGGTCGCTCCGGCCGGCACGGCCAGATCGCGGCCGACCGCTTTGATGCGCCCTAGCTCGACCAGCACCACGGCGTTTTCGATCTTGCCTGCCTTGCCGCAGGTCCACACCGTAGCGCCGACGAAAGCCGTAACGCCCGCCGGAGCGGCCGTCTGATCGAGCGGCTTCTCAACGCCGTAATCCCCCAGCGGATAATTCACCGGATACAGCGCCCGCTTCGGCTTCTCGTCAGGTTTTTTATCTTCCGGCTTCTTCTCTTCGGTTTTCTTCTCCTCAACTTTCTTCTCTTCCGGCTTAACCGCCGCCGCTTGCGGTTTCGCGGGCCCAGCGTCATCATCCTCGACAGATACCGTCAAAGGTTTTTTCGGCTCCGCCTTCTCTTCCGGCTTTTTCGTTTCTTCCTTTTTCGTTTCAGCCGGCGCACGTCGTGCTTGCCAAGCGAAGCGCGAACCGTCGCCGAGCGTCAGCGTGCCGTCGAGCAGCGTCGTCGGAGCTTGCTCTCGTTCGTCATGGCGGGCCGTAAGGATCGTGGCGCTGAGTTGTGCTTCCCCTTTCCAATCCAACGGCTCCCCTTTCAACGACGCGGCCCATTGCCCGCCGTCGATCGCCACGTTCTTCAGCGGCGATTCCTTTCCGCCGCGCAGCAGCTTTCCGGTCAGCTTGTCGGCGTCTCCTTCGAGCACGAGTTCCAGTTTCTTCTCGCCGGCCTTGGCATCGCGCACTTCGAGATTCCAACGCCCGCGTAGATCGGAGAACAAGAGGGGCACGATGAGGTGTCGGTGGCCGTCGACCCAGGTTTCATGGATCTTCGCTTTCGCGTCGGTGAACAAATCTCCGTCGACGACCGTAAACGACGCCGACTTGCCGACTTCGAGCGTGCCGTAGCGATTGCCGATGCCGAACAAATCGGCCGGCACGGTCGTCAGCGCGCGCAGCGCGTCGTCGGCCGTCAAGCCGCGCTCGATCGCCTTGCGCAGCGCCGCGAGAAACGTCGCTTGGTCCTTGAGGCCGTGCGTCGTCAGAGCGATGCGCACTCCCGCTCCGGCGAGTCGCCCGGGATTTTCCGGTGCCAGATCCCAATGCATCAACGCCTCGAGCGAGACCGACATCGCCGCTTCGGCATCGGCCACGGCCGGAGCGCCGGGAAAGCGGAGCGGCACGATGACGGGCCGACCCGAAGCGCGCACCGCATCGAGCCGCTGATATTCAGTGCCCGAGCCGCGCACGATGATCGGCAAATCGAACTCGCGCCCCACTGCATCGGCGCGGAGAAAATAGAGCACGTCGCTCGCGTCGACGATGAGCGGAAGCTTGCGCTCGCGCAGCGCTTCCAACTCCGCCAGCGCCGAGTTCGACTCCGGTCGGGGCACGGTCGGGTTCGTGCGATGAGCGTCCCAAGCGCGGGTATACCAGCGCCCGTCGTGAAAAGTTTGTCGCACGAGCGCGAGCGCTCCCATCGGCGAGTCGGGATACTTGTTCGAGCTGCCGCGCACCGGCGTCATGCGGACATGCAAACCCGCCTGTGGTTGCACAAGGCCGAAGTTCGGCGTCTCGTCTCCCGCGGTGACGACGGCGCTCGTCCCTTTCACGATCCCGCCGGCCGGTGCGACGAGCCGGAGCGCGAACCCTTGCGAGCGGTACTTCTTATTCAGATCGGCGGCGGGCTTATAGTGCTCATCGACTCGCAGCTGCGGCGCGATGTCGGAGTTCCAAGCGCCGTTCGCAGGGCGCGGGGCTTCGATCGCTTGTTCCGAATAGGCGTCGATGAAGCCGGCGTACAATGTGCGGCCGGTAACATCGGAAACGGTCGCGCCGCTCGGCACCTTCGCCTCAGCTCCGACGGCCGTGATGAGCCCGTCGCGAAAGACAAGCGTTCCCTTCTCGATGACGCGTCCCGGCGCGACGACGATTCGCCCGCCGACCAACGCATGGAACGACGGAGTGCGATCATGAAGCCCCTGGACGGGAGCTGTGCCGTTGTCTGCGCCGCACGCCACGACGCAGCGCGCGAGCAACATCGGAACGAGCCATGCGCAGCGAGCAAAACGAGACCGAGCCGCCATAAAACCCTCGAATCGACACCAGCGGGCGAGATTCAATCTTTCGACGATAATCTACGGGACCGAGCGATGCCAGAGTCGGCACGACGGCAAACGCCTGCTCAGGTCGAAATACTTGCTTCCCGCGCAGGGAACGACGACAGTGAGTTGCCGGAACGATCGAATTCTTTCGCCGCTCTCCCTCCTACCTGGCCCTCCGCCGTGAATAACAAACCCTTGTTTGCTCTCTTGCTCGCTGCCTTCGCGATCGCTTCGTCGCCTGCCGATGTGAGCCGCGCTCAAGACGCTAAGAAGTCCGCTCCGTTGCACGAGCATCTCAAGCAGCGCTATCGCGATTGGTTGGAGATTCGCTTCGATCAGCCCTATGCCGAGACCGACGACTACGCACAGATGCTCGATCTTTATCTGCCGAAGAAACCGAAGAGCGATCGGCCGCTGCCGGTCGTCGTGTTCGTTCACGGCGGCGGCTGGAAGTCGGGGAGCCGCAAAAGTTATTCTTCAGGCGCAGGCGAGTTGGCGATGCAAGGGCGCTACGCCGCGGTCACGATCGGTTATCGGCTTTCCGGCACCGCCCCATGGCCCGCGCAGATCCACGATTGCAAAGCCGCGATTCGCTGGATCCGCGCACACGCCAAGGAGCTGAACATCGATCCCGATCGGATCGGCTGCACCGGCGGTTCGGCCGGCGGACACCTCGCGTTGTTGTTGGGAGTCTCCGGCGACACGACCGCGCTCGACGGCAACCTCGGGAAGCATCTCGACGCGAGCGGGCGCGTGCAATGCGTCGTTAATTTCTGCGGCCCGTCCGATCTGCTCGCGCCGCTCGGGCCCGGCATCGCCGATCGCAGCTACACCGATCCACTCGTGCGCGAGTTGCTCGGCGGCACCGCCGTGGCGAAGCCCGACGCTGCGAAAGCCGCTTCGCCGCTCACTTATATTTCGGCTAAGACGGTCCCGATCATGACGATCCACGGCACGGCGGATACGGCCGTCGACTATCAACACGCCGAGAAGCTCGACGCGGCGCTGAAGAAAGCCGGCGCCGTGTCGCTCTTGATCCCGATGATCGACGGCGGACACGGAGTGCCGGCCACGCCCGACCTCGTCGGCCGCATTCAAGCCTTTTGGGATCTATATCTTTTGGGGATCCAAAGCGAAATCTCCACGGCACCGATCGTCGTCCTCCCAGCAACCGTGCCCCCGCCGGCAGCCCCCAAAGCGACGGCGTCGAAAACACTCACCCCGAAGCCGCAACCCGGCGCGAAGGAATAGCTTCTGCGTTCGCTTCCCGCACAGGCTCCTACCACTCCGACACGCATCGAAAGCCGAAGTGGTTTTGACGGCCCGACGTCGGGAAGTTGGCGCGATACGCAGAGCGAGAGTAGGAAGCGGAGGCAGGCCAGTAGCCGCCACGGAGTACCCGATTGGGGCCGTTAGCTGGACCGATTGGGTCATTTTGCGGAGGGGATCTTGAATACCAGCTTTCGGAGTAGCTGTCGCCGCACCATTCTTGCATATTCCCGTGCATATCGAACAGTCCGAAGTGGTTCGGCAACAAAGTGCCCACGGGCTGCAACTTGCCGTTTGTGCCTGTGTTCTTGTCGTACCAACCGTACCAACCGTACTTCGGCAATTCGTTGTAATCGTCGCCGAAGCTGTATTGCGTGGTCGTCCCGGCCCGACAGGCGTATTCCCACTCCGCTTCCGTCGGCAGGCGATACGTTGATTTCTCTTGCTCACTCAGCCACTTGCAGTAAGCCACGGCGTCGTTCCAGGTGATTTGTGCGACCGGCGAATCGTCCGTCACGACGTAGCGCGGCGTGCGCCAGTTCCATTGCTTTTGTACGTCGGTGATTTCGTCCGTCAACACCGTCTTTGTCGACTCACCAAAGCCGTATTGCTCGGCTTCCGTGACGTACTTCGAGGCTTCGACGAACTTCTTGAACTGCCCGATCGTTACCTCGGTCGCACTCATCAGCAGCGGCTTCGTGATGACGACCCTGTGTTGAGGCCGTTCGTTCTTTTCGATGGTGCCGATGACTCCGCTATCGGCTTTCATTTCGCCGGCCGCCTTCAACGCCGCCTCGACTTGTTCATCGGTGCTCCCCATCAGAAACTCGCCGGGCGGAATCAGGATCATCTTCTGGCCGACGCTGTTGAGCGTTTCGATCTTCATCCCCAAGTGTGCGGCCCAAGCGGTTTGATGAGCCTTGGCCGTGGCGGCATCGAACGGAGCCACCGCCGGCGGCGGCGGCGGCGTACCAACGGGTGTAGGCCTCGGCAAAGGAGAAACCACCGGCGGCGGTGGTGTTGTCGAAGTAGTCGTTGAAGCCGCGACGGCCGGCACGTCCGGCACCGACACACACCGAAAGCCGTAGTTGCCGGAACGGCCCGACGGTCTGATGAAGAAGCGAGACGCACTGCGAGTGGCGCAAGCGAAGTAGCCCCAGATGCCGCCACGGAGCACGCGTTGGAAGCCGGTGGTTGGGCCGCTGGGGCTATTAGTTGAAGTCTTCTCGTACCACTTCTCGTTGTATAAATCGCCGCACCACTCTTGCAAATTACCGTGCATGTCGAACAGACCGAAGCCGTTAGGTAGCTTCTCCCCTACCGGGTGCGGTTTATTACCGGAATTCTTTTGATACCAACCGTATCGATCCAACAGCGTCACGTCGTCGCCGAACGAATACAGCGTGGTCGTCCCGGCCCGGCAGGCGTATTCCCACTCAGCCTCGGTCGGTAAGCGGTAGGTCGCTTTTTCTTGTGTCGAAAGCCATTGGCAGTAAGCCACGGCGTCGTTCCAACTGATTTGAGACACGGGTGAGTCGTCGGTCACGGCATGGCCGGAGTTGCGCCAGCTCTTTTGCTTCTGAAAATCGGTGATGGTCGTCAACACTGTCTCCGGCGACTCACCAAAGCCGTATTGCTCGGCTTCCGTGACGTACTTCGAGGCTTCGACGAACTTCTTGAACTGCCCGACCGTGACCTCGGTCGCACTCATCAGCAGCGGCTTCGTGAAGACGATCTTGTGCCGCGGCCGCTCGGAGTTCTGGGTGCGGCTTGCGAGACCTATATCGGTATTAATTTTGTCGGCCAACGCGGCCTCGACTTGTTCATCGGTGCTCCCCATCAGAAACTCGCCGGGCGGAAGCAAGATCATCTTCTGGCCGACGCTGTTGAGCGTTTCGATCTTTATCCCCAAGTGTGCGGCCCAAGCGGCTTGATGGGCCTTGGCCGTGGCGGCATCGAACGGAGCTACCGCCGGAGGCGGCGCTGCACTGACGGATATGATTTTCGCCGAAGGGACCGTAGCCGGCTTGGTTTCCACGACGGCGCTGCCGCCATCCGGGACTTGAATGCGTGCGACCTCCTTACCATCCTTGCCTCGAATGGTTACCCACACACCGAGCGCTAGCAGCAGGAAGCCAGCCGCACCGGCGGCGACGAGCGTCTTTCGGTTGCGATACCAAGTGCCGCTCGAGGATGTTCGAGGCTTCGTATTCGGCCGGCGAACCAGCGGCACGACGCTTTCACTCTTGGGATCGGTTTCGACTTCGTTTCCGAGATAGGCGATCGTCTTCTCGGGCACGGCCTTCGTCGCTGTTTTCACCGTTTGCGATGTACCGACTGCGACACCGTCCGATACCTGAACCGTGCGGAATAAGTCGGTGAGCTTGTTGTCCTGGTTCAAGCCGGTGAACGTCGTCGTCGCGCCGGGATTTCGGAACGCTTCCAGATCGGCAACCAATTCGGTTGCTTGTTGGTAGCGATCTTGAGGCCGCTTGGCGACCATTTTCCGAAAGATGCGATCGAGCTCGGCCGACACGTCCTTGCGCTTCGCGGTCAAGGCGGGAATCGGCGCGTTCATGTGCGCGAGGATCTTCTCGACCACCGTTTGGCCTTCATAGACGTTGCCGGCGGTGAGCAGTCGATAGAGCGAGCAACCCAGCGAATAGATATCGCTGCGGCCATCGGCATGGTGAGTATTCGCGGCTTGCTCGGGGGCCATGTAATCGACCGTGCCCATCACCGTGCCGGTGTTGGTGAGTTGATGGTCGGCGGCATCGCCGGCGTTATCGAATCGGGCTAAGCCCATGTCGAGAATTCTGACGATCCCCTTTTTATCCAACAACAAATTCGCCGGCTTGATATCGCGATGGAACACTCCCTCGCCGTGCGCATAGGCTAAGCCGCGAGCCGCTTGCAGAATACAATCGACGGCCTCGATGACGGGGAGCGGGCCACGCTCTTTGACGAGGGCCGACAAGTCGCGCCCCTCGACGTATTCCATCACTAGATACCAAACCCCTCGTTGCACGCCCGCGTCGTTGGCATGCACGATGTTGGGGTGCGACAATCGGGCGGCGGCTTCGACCTCTCGCTGGAAGCGTTTGACGGTCGCTTCGTCTTTGGTCACGGCGGCAGGCAGCAACTTAATGGCCACAAGCCGCTTCATGTGCCGATGTTGGGCCTTGAAGACTTCGCCCATGCCCCCTGCGCCGATCTTGGCGAGCAGCACGTAATCGCCCAGCACGAGCGGCGTGCCCGAACAGGATAGCAGTTCCTGCGATTGGAACTCGGTGAGTTTACCCCGCTGCAAGAGCAGCCCGGCGAACGATGCTCCATCCTTGGGCCGCTCGTTCGCCGCCGTCTCCGACCAAATAGTCTTTAATTCGTCGGCAGACAGTAAGCCCGCCGCGACGATCGCCTTGCCGAGTTGGTCAACTGTGACGGCCATTCCATCCCCTGATCGAAGCAGTCGCCCATAGTAACCATCCCGAGGGGGAAACGCGATCGTCAAATAAGCGAATCGGACTCGAACGGACGATCTTGAGCCTACTTCCCGATGCAGAAGCGGCTGAAGATGCGGTCGAGGATGTCGTCGGTGTAGACCGTTCCGGCAACTTGGCCGAGCTCGTCGAGCGCGAGGCGGAGTTCGGCGGCGACGATCTCGTCGCCGCTCTGCGAACGGCACGCGCTCGAGGCCGCGGCAAGCGCCTCGGCCGCGCGTCGTAAACTATCGCGGCAGCGAACGGCCGTCGTGCCGACGACGTCGCCGTGCGCCGATTGCGCGGCGACGACCGCTTCCGCAATCGCTCGTTTCAGCGCGTCGAGCCCTTCGCCCGTCGCAGCGCTGACGTTGATTGAAGCAACATCGAGCGAAGGAACCTCTAGCGCCGACGAATCGCGCGTCGAACCTGCCGACTCCAGATCGGACTTCGTGCGGATGAAGAGCGTCGTTCGAGATTCCACGTCCGTGGCGGCCTGTGAAGCGCCGTCGCAGCAAACCAGCACGACGTCGGCATTGCGCCGTTGTGCGGTCGTCGCAAGTTGCGAGGCGGCGAACAAGGTATCCGAGCGGGTTTCCATTCCGTTGTCATCGCCCTCATCACCATTGTCGATGCCGGCCGTGTCGACGAGCTCGACCTCGACCCCTGCGAGCGTGAGACGGCAGGTGAGATAGTCGCGCGTCGTTCCCGCCGTCGGCGAGACGAGGGCTCGTTCGCTGCCGGCGAGCGCGTTGAAGAGCGTGCTCTTGCCGGCGTTCGGCCGGCCGACGAGCACGGCCCGAGGCAACTCCCCCGCTTCGCCGCGCGCGGCCATGCGCGCGAGCATGGCGTCGACCGTGGTGCGTGCGGCGGCGAGACCGCTCGCGAGCTTGCTCCGGTCGATGAACTCGAGGTCTTCTTCGACGAAATCGAGCCCCGCTTCCAGATCGGCGATCAAGTTCAACAGCTCGCTGCGCAGCAAACGCAACGGCTCCGCCAGCCCGCCGGCCATCTGCTGCAGCGCGTTATGCAAACACCGGGCATCGACCGCATCGACGACGCCGAGCACCGCCTCGGCCTGCGTAAGGTCGATCCGCCCCGCCAAAAAGGCCTGCAACGTAAACTCACCCGGCCTGGCCGGGCGCGCCCCATGTCGACACACCTCGGCCAGCACCGCCGCGACGATCGGCGCCGAGCCCGGCACGTGCAGCTCGACGCTCGGGCGGCGCGTGTAGCTCCGCTCGGTCGGCCAAATAAAAAGATCGACCGGAACCGGCGCGTGAAACTCCGCGAGCCGCAGCTCGCCGGCAACTGCGGCCGGCGCCGAACTCGGAAAGGGATCATTCGCTTCTGCAGGCGTCGTCGGCGACGAAGCATGAAACAGCGGCCGAACGCAAGCCAGCGCCGCGGGCCCGCTGATGCGAACGATTCCCCGCGCCCCGCCCCCTGCGGCGGAAGCGACGGCGGCGATCGTCTCTTCGTGGGCCGGAATCATGCACACCTCGGCGCCGCTGCGGCGAGCGGACCGCTATTAAGCTTGATTCTAAGCTCTGGCAGCTTAGCGTTTCTTCGACTTCTTCCCGTTCTCCGTCGGCTTCGCGACTTCGACGTTCAACGTTGCATCGGCGATCGGAGCCGGCTTCGCCTTCGGAAGCAGTTTCCGTTCGCAGATGCTCCACACGCTCGACGTGATGAAGTAGACGCACAAGCCGGCGGGAACCTTGAAGAACATGAAGCCCATGAAGAACATCATGTACTTGATCATCTTCTGCTGCATCATCGTTTGTTCATCCGTCGCCGGCGGCATGAACATCTTTTGCTGAATCAGAAACAGCGCGATCGTGGCGAGCGGCAGCAGATTCAAGAACGGCCCGAGCCACCCTTCCTCGCCGCCGAACATCACCGGCAAGTAGGGCTCCCAATACCAAAACATATCCGGCGCGGCCAAGTTGGAAGCCCAGCGAATGTTCTCGCTGATAAGCGGCGCTTGCCTGAGCTCGACGTCGACTTTGAGCGAGTTGTAGAGTCCGACGAAAATCGGCAGCTGCATGAACACCGGCAAGCAACCGGCGAACGGATTGTAATTGTGTTTGCGGAACAGGTCTTGCTGCGCCTTCGCAAGCTCCTCGCGCTTCCCTTTATACTTTTCCGTCAGCTTCTTAATCTCCGGCTGCAGCTCTTGCATCTTGATCGCGTTCAAGGCTTGCTTCCGGCTGATCGGGAACATCATCGACCGCACGACGACGGTGAGCATGATGATCGCGATGCCGTAGTTGCCGACCCAACCGTAGAACGTGTGGAGCAGGAACAGCATCGGCACGGCGACCCAATCGAACCAACCGTAGTCGATCTGCGCGTCGAGACCGTTGGCGGCCATCAACTCGGGAACCTTCGGGCCGAGATACACTTTGAAATCGTGCGCCACAATCGCATTCGGCGCGGTGTCGCTCGCAGCGCTCGTCAGACGGAAGCTGACATCCGTCGTCTTCTTAAACGAGGCCTTTTCCGGCGTCGTACCGACCTGGATCGGCACCAGCCGCGGAAACCGATTCTCGTTCGGGTCGTCGAGCTTCGGCAGCACGACCGCCGTGAAGTAGAGCGCATCGACGCCGACGTATTTCACGGGCCGATCGGTGAGGTGCGTGAACGTCTTATCGACGATCGACGTGCAGATGAACATGCCGTTCTCGACGTACTTGCCGTTGAACGTGCCGAACACGACGTCGCGCACGCCGCAACCATCGACGAGGCCGATCTTCGAGTCTTTCGAATACCAAAAGCCTTCGACCGGCAAACCGGTCGGGCCGTCTAAGCGATATGCCAACTTGCGCCCTTCTTGGGCCGTGTTCTTCAGCTCGATTCGCATGTTCAGCGTATAAGCCTGCGCCGTGTCTTCCTTCGAGTTCACATCGCGCCGCTCCAGCGTATAGCGCTTCGTGACTTCGACGTTCTTCCCCGGCACTGCGCGGCGAAAGGCAACCTCGTCGGGCTTCGACGCATCTTTCGGCAGCAATTCCCAGCGCGCCGTGCGCAGATCGACCCCGGCGAGCTCGGTATCTTCGAGCCCGAGCTCGAGGTCGCCGACTTGCTGCAACGTCAACAAGAACGACAACGGATCGGCGCGCCCCTTATCCTTCGTGTCGGTGTATTCCGGCCGGATCAACTGCAACGGATGGCGGCGAAGCTCGACGTCGACCGTCTGCGACTTCCCTTCACGGAGCAATCCGATTTTGACCTTCGACCCGGGCTTGGTTTGCACCAGCGCCCGCTCGAAAGCGATCACGTCCGTCGTCGGGAGATCGATTACCGAGGTGACGACGTCGCCGACTTTGATCCCGGCGGCTTCCGCCGGAGTGCCGACGCCGACGACGTTAACACGACAACCGACGCCGACGGGCTTCCCCTCTTTTTGCTCGACGTACGTTTCGACCGAGAGGTTGCCGAGATATCCGCCCGAGGGATGGATGTTGTCGACTTCGTGGTAGCGAGGGTTGTTGAGTTCGACCCGCTCGACCGCCGCGCCGAGGTTGTTGAACGTGACGAGCATCCGGTAAGGGCTCTCGTCGTCGAGCGAGCCGAGCAGCGCCCATTGCTGCGGTTGCAATTGCTCCGCGGCAGGCGCGACGGGAGCCGCGGCCGGGGCGGCCGGATCCGGTTTCACACCGGGAGCGACTTCGCCCGGCGCGCCGAGTTTCTTGTCTTCAGGCTTCTTATCGTCCGCCTTCTTCTCACCGGGCTTCTTATCTTTATCGGCGGCGTTTTGCTGCGCGACCGGCTTCGGCGGGCGCGGAAACCACCACTGCATCAGCATTTGACTGCCGAACATGATGGCCATCGCCAAGATGAGGAAGGTAAAGAAACGCTTGTCCATGTTGCGAGGCACTCCGAGCGCGCCCTAAGAAGCGAGGGGCGGCTCTCCATAAAATGAGAAGCGGGACCGACTACATACCCTTGCGGAGTCGATCACCGAGAAAGTTGTCGAGTTCGGGAACCGCGTAAATTTTTTCGATCGTCTTATCCAACGGATACTCGATGCGTCGGAACGTAACGCGGTCGTCTTCGAGAATGACATAGCAGGAGCGAGGGTCGCCGTCGCGCGGTTGGCCGACCGAGCCGACGTTGACCATTACTTTCTCGTCAGTCGGCAGGATGTACGTGTTGCCCGTTTCCTCGGGCCGTACGAAGCGGCCGTCTTGCGTGAACACGCCCGGCACGTGCGTGTGCCCCTGAAAGCAAGCCCGCTCGATGAGCGAGAAGAGCTTCTCCATCTTCTTCGGATGATGCACATCCTCGGGAAACACATATTCGTTCAGCGGATTGCGGGGCGAGCCGTGGACGAACAAAAACCCGTTCTCGCGATGCAGCCGGGGCCGCTCGCCGAGGAAGTCCCAACGGCGAGCATTGTCTTCGGGATTGCCGAGAGGCTTTTCAAGTTGATCGCGCGTCCAAAAGATGGCCCGTTCGGCCCCGGAGTTGAACCCCTCGGGATCGAACAACGCCCCTTGATCGTGGTTGCCGAGAATGCAGAGGTTGCAATTCATCACCAGATCGATGCATTCGCGCGGATTCGGGCCGTAGCCGATGATGTCGCCGAGACAGAAGATTTCGTCGATCCCCTGGCTACGGATGTCGGCTAAGACGGCCTCTAAGCCTTCTAAGTTGCTATGAATATCACTGATCAGAGCACGTTTCACAGATTCACATCCGGTCGGGCGTCGGGCCTAGGAACAATCGACGGCATTTCGGCGCTACGTGGGCCGCGACTGCGCAAGTTTATGATAGATTCGTGAGAACAAGGGAAGAACGGTTGCCGACAGTCCGAACTCCGGCCCGCCACGCTAGCGCGCGGAAAACCGAAATCAGGCCGATCGAACCGTTCGACGAGTGCCAGACCTAGGCCCTGCGACTCGCTCCAAATTCAAGCAGCATTTTAAGTTAGCGTTTCTGCGCGGTCAAGGCATCCGAAACAGCCGGTCGACTCGACTCCGGCGCCGACAAGGGCTCGCCGTGGCTTGGCGACCCACACATTCCGACCGATATGTTCCCCCGCACATCGATTGCTCCGCAGCGAAGGATCTTTTCAAGTTGACGCGCATTTTGGCTTTGGAAACGAGCGGGCTGAGCGGCAGCGTGGCCGCGCTCGACACCGAAACTTCGACCTCGATCTTCGTTGCTTTGCCGCCGACCTCGCGCAGCGCGCAGTCCCTTGCGCCGGCGATGGCGAAGGCCCTGGCCGAGGCCGGCTGGAAGCCGAGCGATGTGCAGGTCGTGGCGATAACGTCGGGCCCGGGGTCGTTCACCGGCCTGCGTATCGGCGTGACGACGGCGAAGACCTTCGCCTATGTGAGCGGCGCAGATGTGATTGCCGTGAACACGCTCGACGTGCTGGCGCGGCAAGTCCCGGGCGAAGGAACCGTGCTCTGGACGGCGCTCGATGCCCATCGCTCGCAGTTTTTCGTGAACCGCTACTCGCGAGACGCTCACGGCGGCTGGGAGCGTAACGAGCCGGCGGCGGAATGCGCGCTGGTCGAGGTTGCGGAATGGATCGCGCAGGTCTCTCAAGAGCCGACGCCTCAAGAAACACCGCCCCACGGTTCATCGACGTCCGGTGTGCTGGTCTCCGGCCCGGTGTTGGAGAAGCCGGGGCTGGCGTTCGCGCCGCATGTGCGTCTTGCGGCACACTCGGCTTGGCAGCCCCGTGCCGACACCGTAGCGCAGTTGGCCGCCGAGCTTCACGCAGGCGGACGACGCGACGACCTGTGGAATCTCATTCCCTATTACGGTCGGCTGGCGGCGGCCGAAGAAAAACGGAACGCCGCAGGGAAACAGTAGCAACAGCCGGCGATCCTACGTAGCGGTCACGTCGAACACATAGTAGCCCCACGCCGGCAGATCGACGTAGAGCCCCTTGTCGGCGAGTTCGTTGCCGTCGCGCTGATACCAGGCCCGGCTCATCTGATCGCGCAGGAGATACGGAGTTCCGCGCAACGAATCGTCGGCGAAACGGACGAAGCATTGTCCCGATGTGCCGCCGTAGTTCACGACGACCCAGGTTCGTTGCCCATCCGCGGCGCGCCACTCATAGGCGATGAAGTTCTTCCAGGTCTCGTTCTCGTCCCAAGCCGGTGCTTGCTCCAGCAGCCGCCAGCTTCCCTCGCGGACTTCATGCTTACGCAGCGTCGGCAGCAGCCGGCCGTAAAAGTCCCGTAATATCGGGTCGGGCGACTCGATGGCGCGCCGCCCGAGATGCACGTTGGCGTGCTTGCGGAGTCCTTCGAATTGCCCTTCGTGGAAGAATCGCAGGCCCGGCACGGTATACGTCAGCACGGCCGCCGCTTGATACGGCTCCGGCTGAAACGCCGTTGCCGCGCGGACCTCGTCGTGGTTTTCCAGAAACCGCGCGCTGCGGTCCTGAAACTCCGGCACGGCCTTCAGATGCTCGCGCACCGAGGTCGCATCGCCGCTCCGAAGACGGTCGTAATACGACTTGTCGTACGTGTAGTCGAACCCTTGCGCTTGCAGCGCGGCTTCGAGATCCCAATACACTTCCGAAAGAAACACGAACGGCGGCACCTTCGCGCGCACCTTCCCGATCGCCTCGGGCCAGAACGGCGTATCGACCGACGAGGTGCCGTCGCGCGGCAGCGAGCGATCGCCCCAGGTTCGCGTAAAGACGTTCGGCAAGATCAGCATCGCCATGTCGCAACGGACGCCGTCGCAGAGTTCGGCGATCTTCAGCAATTCGCCGACCATCGCGGCGCGCAAGCCGGCGTGGCGATGGTTGAGTTGAAACGTATCGGACCAGCCGGAGAAATAGGGATCGCGGCCGTAGGCCAAGATGCGCATGCCGTCGGAGCCTGCGACGCGCAAATAGTTTTGCGGCTCGCGCTTGAGATCGGCCTCGCTCCCTTCGATGTAATACTCGGGATGCTCTTGGATCCAAGCATGATCGAGCGCGGTATGGTTGGGAACGAAATCGAGAATGAGCCGCAGATTTCGTTGCTTCAGCCGCTCTCGCAAGCGGACGAGCGCTTCGTTGCCGCCGAAATCGGCATGCACCACGTAAGCCTTCACGGCGAACGGCGAACCGACGACGTCGCGCTCTTGAAAGTCGGGCAAGTCTTCGCGATATCCGGCGCGCCAATCGGCGTTGGTGCGCGACACGTTGCGGCCGGCTTCACCCGTCTGCCAGATGCCCATCAGCCAGATGAAATCGAATCCGGTGAGAACGAACCCGTCGAGCACGTCGTCGCCGACGTCGTCGAGCGTCGCGGGCTTGCCGAGCTGAGCGCTCAACTCGGCGAGCATGATGCGCGTATTGATCTGATAAAGAGAAGGAAACATGTCGCCGAAGTTGCGAGCGTCCGAGGTGATGAAGATGCGAGTCGCCTATTATAAGCAGACGCCTGCGACGCTGCTTGTCCCTAAACGATGAAAAACCTATGATAGCCCGTTCACCGAACTTGGTGAGATCGCGGCCGATTTTAGCCGATTTTCCCTTGAACACGCGCGGGTTATCCATCATGCACGATCATGCACTCGCCTCGCAAAGCCTGTCGCTCGGAGAATACGAAGCGGGCGTTCAAGCCGCGGCCGATGAATGGCAACGCGAGGACAAGGTCGCGCGGCTGTGGCGCCGCGATGCGTCGATCTTCTCGTCGGCCGATGAAGCGAAGTGGATGGGTTGGCTCGAAATCGTCGACTATCAACTCACCGACGTCGGCCCGCTGCGCGAAGCGGCCACGCACGCAGCAGGAGGCAACAACCAAGCCGGCGGATACCAGCATGTCGTCGTGCTCGGCATGGGAGGTTCAAGCCTCTGCCCGGAGGTGATGGCCCTCACGTTCGGCAAGAAGACCGGCTACCCGGAGCTACTCGTTCTCGATTCGACCGTGCCGGCGCAAATTCATAAGCTCGATAGCCGGCTGATCACGAAGGGTACGCTCTTCACCGTGGCGTCGAAGTCCGGCGGAACGATCGAGCCCAACTCGTTCAAGCAATACTTCTTCGACCGTGCGACGCAAGCGGTCGGCATCGCCGCGGCCGGCCAACACTTCATCGCCGTGACCGATCCAGGCACGAAGATGCAAGCGATCGCCGAAGCAGATCATTTTCACGCCATCTACTACGGGCTGCCGGAAATCGGCGGCCGATTCTCGGCGCTCTCCAACTTCGGCATGATCCCGGCCGCTTGCTCGGGGATCGACGTCGTTTCGTTTCTCGAATGCGCGCACCAGATGGTGAAGGCCTGTGGAGCGAAGGTGCCGCCGAAAACGAATCCCGGCGTGCTGCTCGGCCTCGCTCTCGGCACGCTCGCTCTTGCCGGACGAGACAAGCTCACGGTCGTCGCTTCGCCGGGCATCGACGGGCTCGGGGCATGGCTCGAGCAACTCATCGCCGAAAGCACCGGCAAGCTCGGCAAAGGAATCGTGCCGGTCGACGGTGAGACGGTCGCCGCTCCGAGCGCTTACGGCAACGATCGGGTCTTCGTCTACTCGCGCCTCACTTCCGCACCGGACGAGGCGCAAGATGCCGCCGTCGAAGCGCTGCGTGCCGCCGGTCATCCGGTCATCACGATCGAACTTCCTTCGATCTTGCACCTGGGCCAAGAATTCTTCCGCTGGGAGATCGCAACTTCCGTGGCCGGAGCGGTGCTCGGCATCAACCCGTTCGACCAACCGGATGTCGAAAGCGCGAAGATCGCCGCAAAGTCGCTCATGGCGGCTTATGAAGAAAACGGCAAGCTGCCCGTCGAAACTCCGATCACCGACGACCAGAACCTCAAGCTATTCACCGACTCCGCGAACGCCGCCGCACTCGAACAGAGCGCCGGCGGACTAAGCGATGCCGCCGCGGTGATCAAAGCGCATTTCGCGCGCATCGGCACGGGCGACTACTTCGCGATCAACGCTTATATCGAGATGATCGAACAGTACGATGTCGATCTGCAGGCGATTCGGCATGCCGTGCGCGACAAGAAGCACGTCGCCACCACGATCGGCTACGGCCCGCGCTTCCTCCACTCGACGGGCCAACTGCATAAGGGAGGCCCGAACTCCGGCGTGTTTCTGCAAATCACGAGCGACGACGAAGCC
Source organism: Planctomycetia bacterium (assembly GCA_021413845.1). Lineage (NCBI taxonomy): Bacteria > Pseudomonadati > Planctomycetota > Planctomycetia > Planctomycetia bacterium. The sequence goes on from JAIOPP010000021.1 coordinate 50,314, forward strand.
GACTTGCCGATTCCGGGCCAACGCTACAGCTTCGGCGTCCTCAAAGCAGCACAAGCGCAGGGCGATTTCGCGGTCCTCGCCGAACGCCATCGCCGCATCTTGCGCGTGCATCTCGGTGCCGATGTGAAAGCCGGGCTCACGAAATTGCGGGCCCTGATCTTGGCGGCGCTCGCTTAACTCTCGTCGCCTCTTCTTCGCCTGCACGACTCTTTCGCTTTTCTCGACTCATGCCGCAAACCATCTTCGAGCGCGCTCTGGAGTTCGTCACCGACGGCACGGTCGTCGGTCTCGGGTCGGGCCGCGCTTCGCATCGCTTCGTCGAGTTACTTGGCGCGCAGGTGCGCGAGGGGCGCAAGATCGCCGGCGTTCCGACCTCGCAAGCGACGGCCGATCTGGCGAAGAAAGTCGGCATCCCGCTCGTCGAGCTCGAACGCGGGGTCGAACTCGCCCTCACGATCGATGGCGCAGACGAAGTCGATCCGCAACTGAATCTGATCAAAGGCTACGGCCGAGCGCTAGTGCGAGAAAAGATCGTCGCCGCGGCGTCGAAGCAACTGGTGATTCTCGTCGGCCAAGAGAAGCTCGTCTCGGCGATCGGTTCCAGAGGCCGATTGCCGATCGAAGTCGTGCCGTTCGCGGTGCCGCTCGTGCTCGATCGACTGCAAGCCCTCGGCGCGCCGGGCACGGTGGCAACGGTCGACGGCCGGTCGCTCGTGAGCGACAACGGCAACACGATCGTCGACTGCGCGATCGCCGCTTGCAAGCTCGGCGGGTCGAACGATCCCGCCGCTTGGGAACTCGCGTTGCAAGCGATTCCCGGCGTCGTCGGCACCGGCCTTTTCCTGAATGCCGCCGCGGTCGTGCTGGTCGGCGACGACCGTACTTTCGTGCTCGGCGAAGAGCTGCGCCGGCCGAAGTCTCTCGTCTCGAAAGGGACACCATGATCGGCACGCTCCACGTTTACGAAAACGAAGCGGCCGTCTTCCACGCCGCCGCCGAGAAGTTCGTCTCTCTCGCGAACTCGGCTATCGCCGCCGGCGGGCGCTTCACCGTGGCGCTCAGCGGCGGTTCGACCCCCAAGGGATTGTATGAACTCTTGACGCTCGATCCCTATCGCGGCCAAGTCGCGTGGGACAAGGTCGAATGGTTCTTCGGCGACGAGCGCTCGGTCGGGCCGGACGATCCGGAATCGAACTACCGCATGGCGCGCGAAGCGTTTCTGCTGAAGCTCGCTGTCCCTCCGGAACGGACCCACCGCATCGCCGGCGAGAGCGAACAACCGAGCGCCGCCGCGGCGCAGTATGCCGGCGAGCTCGCCCAAACGTTCGGGCTCGCGACCGACGGCCCACCTCCGACGATCGATCTCGTCTTGCTCGGTATGGGGAGCGACGGCCACACGGCCTCGCTGTTTCCTTTCACCGCGGCCTTAAACGAGCGCGCGAAATGGGTCGTGGCGAACGATGTGCCGCAGTTGCATACGCGCCGCTATACGCTGACCGTGCCGGTGTTGAATGCCGCCGCTTGCGTGCTGTTTATGATCACGGGCGTCGGCAAGGCGAAGGTCTTGCAGGAAGTGTTGGAAGGCCCGCGCGAGCCCGAGCGACTGCCCAGCCAACTCATCGCACCCGGCGACGGCCGATTGCTTTGGTATGTCGACCGCGCCGCGGCGAGCCGCCTCGAATCTTAGAACCCGAACTTGCCTAAGCGACTTCTTACGATGAGCGAATCGAAAATCAAAATCGCCCCTTCCGTCCTCGCGGCCGACTTCGGACGCCTCGGCGAAGAGGTCGCCGAAGTCGAGAAGTTCGCGGCCGTGGCCGGAGTCGATCGCCTGCATATCGACGTGATGGACGGGATGTTCGTTCCCAACATCAGCTTCGGCGTTCCCGTCATCAAGGCGCTCGCGAAACGGACGAAGCTGCCGCTCGAAACGCATCTCATGATCGAAGCGCCGGAGCGCTACTTGGAAGCGTTCGTCGAGGCCGGGTCGACCACCTTGCTCGTCCATCTCGAAGGGGCGAACCATTTGCATCGCACGATTCAGCAAATCAAAAAGCTCGGCGTGAAAGCCGGTGTCGTCTTGAACCCCGCGACTCCCGCCGCGGCGCTGGAAGAGATTCTTCCCGACGTCGATCTCGTGCTTCTGATGACGGTGAACCCGGGCTTCGGCGGGCAAGAGTTCATCCGCTCGACGCTCCCGAAGATCGAGCGCGTGCGCCTGATGATCCACGACTTGAACATCGGCTGCGAATTAGAAGTCGACGGCGGCATCGATCCCGCAACGGCTCCGCTCGCCGTCTCGGCCGGGGCCACGGTACTCGTCGCCGGCTCCGCCATCTTCGGTAAGAGCCAAGGAATCGAAGCGGCACTACGGCAACTCGCGGAGTCGGCGCAAGTTTAGTTTTTCTTCGCGGTTATTCTTTGCGCTCGATTTCATTAATCGCGCATGGCTTCTAAACTTTCGCGGCGAGTTGTATCGCTTCGCCGGCCGCTGCGATCGTGGCGTCGATGTCGGCTTCGGTATGAGCCGCGGAGACGAAGAGCGCTTCGTATTGGCTGCACGGCATGTAGCTGCCGCGCTCGATTAGGCCCCAGAAATAAGCCGCGAAGCGATCGGTTCGGCTGAGCGCCGCCGACTCCCAATCGACGACCGGGCCCGGATTGAAAAACAGCGTGAGCATGCTGCCGACGCGTGCCGAGCAATGCTCGACGCCGGCCCCCTGCGCCGCTTTCAACAAGCCGGCTTCGAGCCGCGCGGTAAGCTTTTCCAAGCGGGGATACGGATTCTCATCGCGTAAGACTTTGAGCGTCGCGCTGCCGGCCGCCGTTGCCAGAGGGTTGCCGGAAAGGGTCCCGGCTTGAAATACTTTTCCGGCCGGCAAGATATGGTTCATCACATCGGCCCGTCCGCCGTAAGCACCGACCGGCAATCCACCGCCGACGATCTTACCGAGCGTGGTGACGTCGGGCGTGATCCCGTACAGCGCTTGCGCACCGCCGTAGCCGACGCGGAAGCCGCACATCACTTCGTCGAAGATCAAGAGCGCGCCGTGCTTCGTGGTCAGCTCGCGAAGCGTCGTGAGGAACTCGCGCGTAGGGACGACGAGCCCCATATTGCCGACGACCGGCTCCAAGATCACTCCGGCGATCTTCGCCCCTTGCGCGGCGAACGCTGCGGCGAGGCCGGCGACGTCGTTGTAGCGGAGCGTTAACGTATCTTTGGCGTTGCCGGCCGTAACTCCCGGCGAATTCGGCACGCCGAGCGTTGCCGCCGAGCTTCCCGCCGCGACGAGCAAACTATCGACATGGCCATGATAGTTGCCGGCGAACTTCACGATCACATCCCGGCCGGTGAAGCCGCGGGCGAGGCGAATGGCGCTCATCGTCGCTTCGGTTCCGCTGGAGACCAGCCGTACTTTCTCGATCGACGGCACCGCCTCGATGATGAGTTCCGCCAGTTCGCTCTCCGCTTCCGTTGGCGCGCCGAACGTCGTTCCTTTGCGCAGCGCGTTCTCGATCGCGGCGACGACCGCCGGATGCCGATGCCCGAGGATCAGCGGACCCCAAGAGCCGATGTAGTCGATGTAGCGATTGCCGTCGACGTCGTAGAGATACGCCCCTTCACCGGAAGCGAAAAAGATCGGCTCGCCCCCGACGCCGCCGAAGGCGCGGGCCGGGCTGTTTACGCCGCCGGGAATCAACTTCTTCGCCCGCGCGAATGCCGCGCCGCTTCGTTCACGAGTCATGCCTGAGAATCTCATTCGGGTTAGGTGCGATGCGCAACTTCGATGTGCGCGAATGTTTTCGTGGCCGACGACTACTCGCCTAGCCAGCGTACCAAATCCTTGGCCCAATACGTGATGACGATCGTCGCGCCGGCCCGGACGATGCCGGTCGTGATATCGAGCGCGACGGCGCGCTCATCGATCCAGCCGCGCGCGGCCGCCACCTTGACCATGCTGTATTCGCCCGAGACGTTGTACGCCGCGAGCGGCACTCCGGGAAACGCCTGACGAATCCGGCAGACGATATCGAGGTAAGCCAGCGCCGGTTTCACCATCACGATGTCGGCCCCTTCGGCGATGTCGAGTCCGGCATACTTCGCGGAATAGGCCATGATCGGGAGATGCGCAAAGCCGGTAGCGTCGAGCGCGCGACGCATCGCGCCGACCATGCCGTCCATCATGCCGCTCGGAGCCAACATGTCGGCACCTGCTCGGGCATGGCTCACGGCCTGCTTCGCGAGCAGCTCGAGTGTGGCATCGTTGTTCACATCGGTTCGCCCGACGGAACGGTCGAGCACGCCGCAATGGCCGTGATCGGTGTATTCGCATAGGCAGACATCGGTGATCGCGAGCAACTCGGGAGCCGCACGTTTCACGACTCGGAGCGCTTGCTGAATGATCCCGTAGTCGGAATAGGAATCGGTCCCGAGCGGGTCTTTCTCTTCAGGGATGCCGAAGAGGAGCACGCCGCCGATGCCGAGCTTCGCCACTTCTTCGACTTCGCGTTCCAATTCATCGAGCGACAGTTGATAGACGCCGGGCATCGAGCCGATTTCTTGGCGAATTCCTTTTCCCGAGCGCGCGAACAGCGGATAGATGAATTGCGACGGATGCAGCCGCGTCTGCCGCGCGAGCTCGCGCAACTTCGGATGCTGACGCAGGCGCCGTAAGCGCGTCGTCGGAAATTCTCCGGGCATCGAAGGCTGCGAGTCCATAAACATCTGCGCTGGAGGTGAGGTCTGGGCGGGAGGGGGAGCTAGCTTACTTATTTATCTTACTTCGCTTTGATCCTACTTTAATGCTCCGGCCGGTTCCGCCAGCATTGCCCGGATCGAGCGCACCTGTGCTTCGGCCCAGGGCTCGTCGGCATACAGTTCGACGATCGCCTTGCGCATCTTTTTCGCCGCCTCGGCGTCGGTCGCTTCCAATCGATCCGCTTCCTTCAATTTCCGTTCGATCACGGCGACATCGTCCGACGCATGTTGCTGAAACTGCTGATCGAGCCGATCGAGCTGCTTCTGCGCCAATTGATAACACTCGCGCGCCGGCTTAGAACCGCTGCTCTCTTCGCGAAACAAATCGATCAAAGCCTGCATTTTCTTGCGACCCAAAGCCGGTTCCAAGTGTACATACCCGATGGCCTCGAAGTAAGCTCTTTCGATCGGCAACAGTCCGTCGTTCTTCGATAAGAACTTGGCGCGATACTCGAACCGCCGCTCGAGCCGAGCCATCTCGATCTCGTCTAAATAGGCCTGCATTTCCGAAACCCGACGATCGCCGGGATAGTAGTTCATGAAGTCTTTGATCTTCCCTTCGACGTCGACCAAACGCTCGATCTTTCCCTCTTTCGAGGCGGCCTTGATCTGCTCGTAGAGCGGCTCCGACTTCGGCGGCTGCAACCAATACCAAGCGAAGAGCCCGATCGAAAGCATCGCGAAGACCAAACCGAACGTCGCCGGCGAGATCCAGACGCGGGCATCGTCGTCGTCATCGGAAAGCTTGCGATGTTCGTCTTTGGCGACCGGCGTATACGTGCGCGTCGAGATCGTTCCGGTTCGTTCCATGCTCGACTCGGCGCGAGCCGACCGAACGGCCTCCAACTCTTTTAAGGCCGGATCGAGGGCTCCGAAATCGGTCGTCGCTCCAACCGCAAACTCGCCTCCGACCGGTTTGCCGAGCGACGAAGCCGAAGCCGGCACGACATCCGAAGCGACACGAGCACTCGGCAGAGCGGTGTCGCCACTGAGCGAAAATATGAGATCGCGTGCAGCGCCATTCGCTGGGCTACCGCCGATCGGGCCATCATGTGTCGGCGACGAAGCATCGATCTCGGCGCCGGCATTCGGCGGCGACCCAGGCAGTGCCGGGTCCGAAACGGCCGGTCGCACTTCCAAACCGGCCCCGGGATTCGCACGGAGCGTCGCCGGCTCTTTCGCGAGGATCGCTTCCAATTGGCGCGCCACGACCAGTGCCGTCGGCGGACGTTTCGCCGGATCCTTGAGCAGCAACTGCGCGACCAAGTCGCTCAGCGCACGCGGCACGCTCGGGTTCAACCGAGAGACGGGATCCGGTTCGGCGAAGCGTTGGAGTTGCAACATCTCCATCAGGTTCTTCGCGCGAAACGGTCCCCGACCGGTCAGCAGCGAAAAGAGGACACCGCCGAAACTATACAAGTCCGATCGATTCGTCACGGGTCGACCGTCGGCCTGCTCCGGAGCCATGTACTCCGCCGTGCCGATCACGCCGCCGTCGGCCGTCATGCCGGAGTTGCCGAACTGCTTGGCGATGCCGAAGTCGGAGAGCTTAACGATTCCGTCCGGCGCGAGCAGAAGATTGGCCGGCTTTATGTCGCGATGGATGATGCCGTGGTCGTGCGCATGCTTGAGCGCGCGACAGATTTGAATTCCGTAGCGAACCGCGTCTTGCCACGTGTAGCGTCGGCCCGCATCGAGCGCGTCTTGCATACTCTGGCCGTCGACCAACTCCATCACGTAATAGCGGCAATCCTCTTCGTCGCCGTAGCCGAGAATGCGGACGATGTTCGGATGATGCAGAATTCGCAGGCTCTCGATTTCGGCGGCGAACCGATCGTGGAATCCTTCTTCTCGACCGTCGTGAGCGGCCGAGAGGACTTTCACGGCGGTACGTTCGCCGGTTACGTCGGTCACGGCCGAGAACACGGTTCCCATGCCGCCACGTCCGATGCGACGTTCGATCCGATAAGGGCCTAAACGCTCTAATGCCATAAGCGGCCGTCGCGTACGAGGCGACAGTCTGCTCCGAAGAAACGTCGGTGATGGAAGATGGATGTGATGCCGGCTCGAGGTGCGCGAGGTAGCCCTTTCCCCGCCCGGATTCCATCGTACTCCCGAGCGGAAAAAGTTGCCAATGGTCGCCGGCGAAGATCCGCGACCTCGACCGACTCGCCGGAGCCGAGCCGATTTCGTAAACTAGCCGCATGACTACCATGCAAACACTTTCTCGCAGCGAAAACCAAGTCCGCGGACTGGCCCAGTACGCGCTGGATTTTCTCGCCGACAAGTTCGCCGAGCCGGCGAACGACGTCTATCGCCGAGTCGAACTATTCCATCTGGATAGCATCGCCTGCGGCGTTTCCGCATTGGCGTGCGGTGCCGCTGCGCCCCGACTGCTGCGCCAAGAGGCGCTCGAATACGCCGTAGCCGGCAGCGCACAATCCGCTGGAGTTCCCTGCTTCGGCAGCATGGTCAAGGTCGTGCCCGAGAAGGCCGTGGTGGCGAACTCTTCGGCCGTACGCGAGTGGGATTCCAACGGCACGAACTTCGGCTACGATCCGGCACGCGGTCACACGGCCGGCGAGTTCGGCCACAACGACTTCTACCCGGTCGCGGTTGCGGCAGCGCAACTTGCCGGCTTCGATGGCCGCCGCACGCTCAAGGCGATGTTGCTCGTCGATGAGATTCGAGGCCGGCTCGCCGAAGTGTTCTCGCTCAAGTCGTATAAGATCGACCACGTCGTTCACGGCGCGATCGCTTCGGCCATCGTCTACGGTGCTGCGCTCGGAGCTTCGGTCGACCAGATCGAATCGGCCGTCGGGCTCACCGTGGCGCACTACATTCCATTTCGCGCCATTAGGCATGGCAAGCAACTCTCCGACTCCAAAGGGGCTTCCGCCGCCATCAGCGCCGAGGTCGCCGTGTTGAGCATGCGCCGCGCGATGCGCGGTTTCGTCGGGCCGGCCGATATCTTTCGCAACGCGGAAGCGATCTTTTGCCTGTTCGAGAAGCCGGCGCGAAAAGGGGAGAGTCCGTTCGATCTCGTCGTCGCTGCCGACGGCGACGACTTTTGCATTATGGGCATGCATTTCAAGCTCGGGCTCTACGAGCATCAATCGGCCGGCGCGATCCAAGGGCTCATCGATCTGCTCGTGCGAAATCCGACGTTGCTCGCAGACGAAGCGAAGCTCGCGCGCCTCGCCATCACGATCTACGAACCGGCGTTCGCCATCATCGGCGACCCGGCCAAACGAGATCCGCGGACGCGCCAAAGCGCCGACCATTCGATGGTGTACATCATCGCTACCTTGCTGCGCAAAGCGATTGAGACCAAGCAGGCCGGTTGGGAACAATTGATGCTGGTGCCCGACGATTATTCCGACGCGGCGCTCATGCATCCGTTGACGAGACGGCTCATCGACCGGATCGACTTCCGCCACGGAGGGCGCGAGTACGACGAGCGCTATCCGGACGGCATTCCGACCTCGCTCGCGATCGACTTCATCGACTCGCAGGCCGAAACCCGGACGTTCGAGAGCGGGCTCGTCATGTATCCCGAAGGACATGCACGCAACCGAAGCGGCAATCTGGCCGGATTGCTGAAGCACAAGTTTCACCTGCTCGCGTCGCTCGGCGTCGACGACCCAGTCGCGTTGCACCGACGCTTCACCGACCTACGCGATAAATCAGCGGCCGAGATCGCGACGCTTTACGACTTCAAGATCCGCGGCGTCGAATAGCTTGCATGCTTGCTCGAACCTGCGAGCTACGGTCTTAGCGTTCTTGTTGCGAGAACAGATTCAGCGACATGATCGGATGCGTCTGATCCGTCGGTAGAAAACAGAGCGTGACCGGCGACTTGCGATCGTTCCAAACGCGGAACCGTTGCCCGCCGCGAATCGGAATCATGTTGGCCGCGACGTGGCGCTCGAACAACTCGTCGGCATTGTCTTCAAAATGCCGCTCCTCAAGATGCCGTTCCTCGAGGCATCGCTCTTCGGCCGCGGCGGCTTCGAAGACTTCCACACGTGCCGCGGTTTCATCGGCCGCGTCTGCGCTTTTCTCGATCAAGACGAACCCGTCGACGTGAGCATAGAAATCACGAAACAGAACGGAGAGACCGGCCGGAAAGAGATGCGCAATGCGATTGACTGCGTTCATAGCGTTCCCAAGCATCCGTAGTAGGTAGGACTCGTCGGGGCTTGTCTTGAGAGACAAAGACGAGTTGTAGGGAAGGAACTTCGCGAAGCAGCGGCGGGCTCAAGTCATTCTCTTCTTTTCTTATCGCATTACGTTAGCACTTCTCCCCACAAAAAAAGACTCCCTCAATCAAGGGATGCATTTTATTTGCTTTCGATTTACAGCGTCTCGATCGTACCGAGACGACGGGAATACGCAATTTCGATACTAGCCTATTGGTAGTACCAATCACTCGCACCTACCTGCGCACCATATATCGGAGGTAGAAACGCTCGACTCCCTCGGCGCTTTTTCGCGCCGTGGTTCCGATTTGGTCGAGTGCTCGATAGTGGGAGCCGTACTCGAATTGAATGGCATCGAGCCCTCCCGGCTTGTGGCTGCCGTAGTTTTGCACGGTGAATCCGCCGTTGAATCGCGGCACGTTCAGGTCGGTCGCGTCGAGAGCGGGCATGGTCTTCAGGTGCGCGGCCTGCAAACAACCGACCATACCGGTCTTGCCGACGAGCGCCTCGACGCCGAATCGTTGTCGCAACAGCGGCACGGTCTCGCCGCCGATCGTGCCGACGAGTATCTCGTCTTTGTAAACGGCCTGACCATGCACGTCGATCAACAGGCCCGAGCCGTGCTTCGCTAATACTTCGCGGCAGAACTCCGCGATCGTGTCGTGATAACCGTCGTAGTAGGGCTTTGCGGCCGGCGACTCATACGCATGCGCCGCCTCGCGGTTGGCGTCGATATACTTCCGATGAAAGCGGGCCGTCACGTAATAGGGTTTCCCGCCGAGTCGCTTCTCAATATCTTTCGCAAGTTCATGCGCCAAGAGCCGCGTGTTAGCATCGTTGCCCGTAACGAAGCGATACGCGTTGCGATTGACGCGCAGCGGAACCCCCGGCACGTCTTCCAGGCCCCCATGCGGAGCGGTGATCACGATCGCCAGCGTTCCGCGCTGGACATCGATCAGCGGATCCGACGGCCGAGGCCGCTCATCGGGCTTGACCGCAGCAGTCGATCCGGCGGGGGCTTTCGTCGCCGGCGTATTCTGCTGTTGGGTCGGCTCTTGAGCCGGCAGCCGCGCGTGATTCATCGTCGACAGACTCGCCGCAAAGATGCATAACGCGGCGACCCAGCATTCGGTGTGGCGCTTCGGCATGAGCGACCTCGCACGGTCCTAGTGATTCGCGACGACAGCGGATATGGTAACGCATCGTCCGACGGATCACTAACGGTTCCTAGGCCGCCGCTCCTCTCTCTTCCGCTCTTACCCGCACGCACCGACAGCATGACCAAGGCGCTCTCCGGACTTTTGAACATCGCCAAACCGGCCGGCCTCACGTCGCGGCAGGTCGTCGATCGGGTGCAGCGAGTCGTTCGGCCGGCGAAGGCCGGTCACGCCGGCACGCTCGATCCTCTGGCCGTGGGTGTGTTGATCGTGTGCGTCGGCCAAGCCACGCGCTTGATCGAATATGTGCAACGGATGCCGAAAACCTACGTCGCGGAATTCCTGCTCGGCCGAACGAGCGATACGGAAGACATTGAAGGAACGGTCGTGGAATTAATCGACCCGCCGATCCCTTCCCTCGTAGCGATCGAGCAAGCGATCCCCGCTTTTCTCGGCACCATCATGCAACGCCCGCCGGCCTACTCGGCGCTCAAAGTGCAAGGCCGCCGCGCCTACGACATGGCTCGGGCCGGCGAACAGTTCGAGCTCGCAGCACGTCCGATCGAAATCCATGCGATCGACATTCTCGGCTACGAGTATCCTCAACTCCGCCTGCGCATTCGTTGCGGCTCGGGAACCTACATTCGCTCGCTAGGGCGCGACATCGCCTTGGCGCTCGACACCGGCGCCGTGATGTCGGCCCTCGAGCGAACCGCGATCGGCGGCTTCACTTCGGACGCCGGTATCGATGCCGAGTTCCTCACGCCGGCGAACCTCGGCGAACATCTCCGATCGCCTCGCCACGCCGTAGCCGAGTTGCCGAGCGTCGTCGTCACGCCGGACGAACAACAACTGCTGACCAACGGTCGCGCGATCGTGCGGACCGAGTTCGCCTCGGCCGAAGCCGCCCTGCCGGAGGAACTCGTAGCTCTCGACGAGGCCGGCAACCTCGTCGGTCTGCTCGCGCCGGTCACGCGCGAACTCTGGAAGCCGGCGCGCAACTTCGCATAACCGCTACGACCATACCACGGCCGAGCGGCTCGTAGCGAACGTGCCGCTTGCGCGCGAAGTGCCGAACTTCCGTCGAGGGAAACTTCGGACGGCCCGCGGCGACAAACTGGGGAACACCGCCTCGGCCGGCCGAAAGCTATTGCTGATACGGACCGTTTTCGGGCAAGGACTCGCCCTGGAACCCATCTCGTCGCAAGACGAGAAGTCCCACAGTGAGAGACCGTTCGATGAAACGGACGGACAACGCCATGCTCCAAGAGCGGAGCGTCAAGCTCGACTTATTCGCGATCGCGCTGGCTGCGTGTACCGTCTTCCTTGCGCTGACGTTGTTCACGTATTCGCCGGCCGATCCGCCGTCGATGCACGTCTATCCTCAGTCGCCCGTGCCGACGAACGCCTGCGGCAAGCTCGGGGCATGGACCGCCTTCTTGTTGCTCGAAGGGCTCGGTCTCGGCGCCTACTACATCGCGCTTTCGCTCGGCGTGCTTGCGGCGGTGTTGCTGCAAGGTAAACGAGTCGAACAGCCGTGGGTTCGCGCCGGCGGTTGGTCTCTGTCGCTGCTCGGCTTCGCGACCGTGGTGCAGTTGCTTGCGCCGGGAATGTCGCCGGGCCCGATCATCGGCTCGGGCGGATATGTCGGAGCGATGGGGCGCGCGTTTCTCGAAGCCCACTTCGCGTTGACCGGTTCGTTGATCCTGCTGCTGGGAGTCGTCTCGGGCGGCTTGTTGCTCTGCACCGATTACGTGCTGCTCCGGATTTCGGCGGCGATCTTCGGCGCGCCGGTGCGGCAGATGAGCCGCGGCCTCGCCAAAGGGGCCGACGCACTGGCCGAGCGGCGCAAGCGGACCGTCGCCGCGCAGCTGCGCACCGACATTGCTCCGCTGCCGATCGAGCCGACGGAGATGGCGATCAAGATCGGCGGCAAGAAGCTAAGCCGCGTCGAGGATGAAGTAGCCGACGAAGAAGAAGTCGAAGACGACGAGGAGGTCGAAGAACTCGACGCCGAGGAAGAAGCCGAGATCGAAGCGATGACTGTCGCTCCTGTGGCCGCCGTCGCCCCGCCGACGAAAACCGAGCCCGCCAAGACGGTCGCCGCCGAAAGCGCCGGCCCGCGTGTTCGCACGCAGAATTCGAAGAAGAACGAGCGCGAAGCGATGATGGCCGAGCTCGACAAAGCCGCCAACATTACCGAAGAGCGACCGGAGTTCGAGCTGCCGCCGATCGATCTGCTCGTGAAGGGCGTTCCCTTCAACACCGACGAGCAAGAGAAGGACGTACGGAAGAAGGCGAAGCAACTCGAAAAGACGTTCGCCAACTTCGGCTTCAACGTGAAGGTGGTCGAGATCGAAACCGGTCCGGTCATCGCGCAATTCGAGCTCGAGCTCGAAGCCGGTCTTCGCTTGAGCAAGATCTCGAGCTTGGCCGACGATGTGGCGATCGCGCTGCGCGTGCCGAGCGTCCGGATCGTCGCCCCGATTCCCGGCAAGAACACGGTCGGTATCGAAGTGCCGAACGCCGAGCGTCAGACCGTCATGCTGCGCGAAGTGATCGAAGAAGGAGCCGCCAAGGCCGCGAAGATGACGATCCCGATCTATCTCGGGAAAGACGTCGCCGGCAATCCGCTACTCGCCGACATGGCGAAACTCCCCCACTTGCTAATCGCCGGCCGCACGGGCACCGGCAAGTCGGTCTGCTTGAACACGCTCATCATGAGCATGCTCATGACGCGTCGGCCGGATGAGCTGCGCATGCTGTTGATCGACCCGAAGATGGTCGAGTTCAGTTGCTACAAGACGTTGCCGCACTTGATGCATCCGGTCGTGACGGACATGAAGAAGGCGGAAGCGATCTTGGCATGGGCCGTCGAAAAGATGGAAGAGCGTTACGCGCTGCTGGCCCGAGCAGGTGTGCGCCAAATCGCCAACTACAATCAGCTCGGCGAAGAAGAGCTGATGGAACGGTTGCAACCGGAGAGCGACGAAGAGCGGAAGAACATCCCGCAACACTTGCCGTACATCGTGATCGTCGCCGACGAAATGGCCGACTTGCTGATGCAACAGTCGGGCAAAGACGTCGAAGCGCACATCATCCGCCTCGCTCAGAAAAGTCGTGCGGTCGGAATCCATCTCGTGCTCGCGACTCAGAAGCCGACGGTCGACGTCATCACCGGTCTGATCAAATCGAACTTGCCGGCGCGCATCGCGTTCCAAGTGGCGAGCCGGACCGATAGCCGCGTCGTGCTCGATGAGATGGGTGCCGACAAGTTGCTCGGCAACGGCGACATGCTCTTCCTGTCGCCGGGCACGAGCACGCTCTTGCGCGGCCAAGGCACGTACGTCAGCGACGACGAGATCAACAAGGTCGTCGAGTTCGTCAGCACGACCGAGCCGGACTTCGTGAAGGAGCTCGTCTCGCTCAAGCCCGCAGGTGCCGACGCCGAGAAAGGGGCCGACCATTGGAAGAGCCGCGACGAATTGTATGAAGCGGCGATCGACGTCATCGTGCGCGAAGGGCGAGGGAGCGTCTCGTTGTTGCAACGGGCGTTGGGCGTCGGCTACGGTCGTGGTGCGCGGCTGATCGACTTCATGGCCGAAGACGGCATCGTCGGCCCTTACAACGGCTCGCAGGCCCGCGAAGTGCTGCTCACGGTCGAAGAATGGGAATCGCTCTACAAAGGCAACACGGTCACGCCGCGGCAACCGACCGCCTCGGCAAGCAAGTCGGCGAAGCGCGGCCCGATTAAACCGGACGTGATCGTCGAACAAGAAGACGAAGCCGAGACCGACGAATACGAAGACGACAGCGAAGAAGCTGCTGAGACCGATGCCTTCGCCGCGGCCGAAGATGCGGAAGACGAATGGGAAGAAGCCGAAGACGACTCCGACGACGACGAGTCGACCGGCAACGGCCGCCGGAGCCGAACCGCGTAACACCGAACTTGCATGCGGTGGAAACCTGATCCGAATCGTCGTACAATTGCCTTAGGGCTTCATTTGAAAAAATCGACGCTGCGAGGCAACTCATGACCATCGGCAACACGGTGACCGGCATCTTGCATGGCCGCACGATCGAACTCGATCAAACCGTCGCCATTGCCGACGGACAGCGCGTCGAGGTTGTGATTCGATCCGTATCCGCTAAACCTGGTGATGGCATTCGCGCCTCTGCCGGAGCTTGGGCCGACGCCGGCAACGATCTCGATCGCTGGCTCGAAGCGACGATGGAAGCACGCAGCTCGAATCGCGACCTGACATAAGATGTCGTTTCTCATCGACACCGACATTTGCTCGGCACACCTTCGCGGCGATGCTTCCGTTACCGGTCGGTTTCTCCAATACACGGGCCAACTCCATGTTTCCGTGATCAGCATCGCGGAGCTCTCGTCGTGGGTTTACCGAAAGAATACTCCCGATCGTTTTCTCCTCGGTTACACGACCATGATCGCCGAGTTTCATGCTCTCACGATCGACCAGGAAGTCGCCGGTCGCTGCGGCAAGATCGCAGCCGAACTTTCGGACTCCGGAAAACCGATCGGACTTCCCGACCTGCTTATTGCTGCGACGGCTCTCACATTCAACCTTACGCTGGTCACGCACAACGCTCGCGATTTCGGTCGAATTCCGAACCTTCGCTTGCAAGATTGGATCTCGAGCTAGTTATAGCCTAAACCTCTCTTCGATTTGACACTCCGAACCCCTCCGCGTATCGTAGTTTCATAACTCCCAACACGACGATTATGCCGACCACACCCTTAAATCCCGACGCAGCGCCGGCCGAATCCTCGGCTTTCTTGCGCGTTGCGCGCTTCGTAGCGGTCGGGCAAGGTGGATCGATCGGCGTCAAGTTTTCCGCCGTCATCGGTCGAATTACCATCGGCGGTATTTCCTCGCGAATCATTCGCGTCGGAGTTGCCTTGCCTTAGGGAGCCGGATTCGACCACCAACGAACAACCCGCACCCTGAGGCCTTCTCGGCCCCAGGGTTTTTTATTTCACTCGCGCTACCGCTCCTTATTCTCACGCAGTCTTCATCCCACACCGTCTTCGCCGGCTTCTCCAACATGCGACGCATCGAAATCTACGACACTACGCTTCGCGACGGCAGCCAAGGCGAAGGGGTGAGCTTCTCGCTGCAAGACAAAGTGCTCGTCGCCCGTCGGCTCGCCGAGATGGGCTTCGATTACGTCGAAGGAGGCTACCCCCTTTCGAACGAGAAAGACGCCCAGTTCTTCGAGCGGGTCCGCGGCGAAAAGTTTCCGCACACGCGCATCACGGCCTTCGGCATGACACGCCGCAAAGGGGTCGCTCCGGCCGACGATCCCGGCATGAAGGCGCTCGTCGATTCCGGAGCGCCGTCGATCACGATCGTCGGCAAGACGTCCGACTTTCATGTGCTGGAAGTTCTCCGCGTGTCGCTCGAAGAGAACCTCGCGATGATCCGCGAGACGATCGCCTACTTGCGCAGCCAAGGGCGCGAAGTGGTGTACGACGCCGAACATTTTTTCGACGGCTGGAAAGCGAATCCCGCCTACGCCGCGCAGACCATTCGCGCGGCGGCCGAAGCCGGCGCGCGGATCGTCGTCTGCTGCGATACCAACGGCGGCACGATGCCGCACGAGGTCGCGAGTTGCGTT
The DNA here is from genome assembly GCA_021413845.1 of Planctomycetia bacterium. NCBI lineage: Bacteria > Pseudomonadati > Planctomycetota > Planctomycetia > Planctomycetia bacterium. The sequence continues at coordinate 66,075 of JAIOPP010000021.1, forward strand.
GCCGCCGCGATCGCAGCCTTGAAGCCGTTCAACGTGCCGGTCGGCATCCATACGCACAACGATTGCGAGCTCGCCGTCGCCAACTCGCTGGCGGCCGTCGATGCCGGAGCGGTGCAAGTGCAAGGGACTATCAACGGTCTCGGCGAGCGGTGCGGCAACGCCGATCTTATCTCGGTCGTCGCGAACCTCGCGATCAAGCAGGGCTACGAGGTGCTTCAGCCCGGTTGCCTCGGTCGGCTGACGGAGCTTTCGCGCTACATCTACGAGCTTGCGAACCTGAACCATCGCGTCAACCAGCCGTATGTCGGCGCCAGCGCGTTCGCCCACAAAGGAGGCATGCACGTTCACGCGGTCAATCGCGTGTCGAGCAGCTACGAACACATCCCGCCCGAGAAGGTCGGCAACGAACGGCGCATCCTCGTCAGCGAGCTTTCCGGTCGCTCGAACATCGAAGCCCTGACCGCGAAGCACAACTTGCAGCACGATCGGCAGTTGATGGAACGGATTTTGGCGAAGGTCGTATCGCTCGAGAACGACGGCTATCAGTTCGAAGCGGCCGAAGGTTCGTTCGAGCTCCTCGTGCAGAAATGCGCAGACCTTTACAAGCCGCACTTCGAGCGATTGAGCTTTCATGTCAATGTCGAGGCCGACGCCGAAGGCAACATCACCACCGAAGCGACCGTGAAGCTCAAGATCGGCGATCGCATCCGCCACGAAGTCGCCGAGGGAGATGGGCCCGTCAATGCTCTCGATGCCGCACTCCGAAAAGCGCTGATGGACGTCTATCCCAACTTGGCCGACATGCAGCTCGTCGATTATAAAGTGCGGGTCATCAACTCCGAAGCCGCCACGGCTGCCGGCGTGCGCGTCGTCATCGAAAGCCGCGACGACGCGCAAGTCTGGGGCACGATCGGCGTCAGCGAAAACGTGATCGAAGCGAGTTGGATCGCGCTGGTCGACAGTATCGAGTATAAGTTGATGACGGACGACGCTGCGAAGTCTTGATCGCAGAATGCAAAAGTCAGCATGCAAACCGACGGAACGACCATGAACGCGCCTACGATCGAAGACCTGCCGAAGCAGTATCAGCACGCCGAGCCCGAGCAGCGTTGGTACAAGTTTTGGCTCGACAACAAATACTTCCACAGCGAGCCCGACCCGGAACGTAAGAAATTTCCGAAGGGTCCGTATACGATCGTCATTCCGCCGCCGAACGTCACCGGTGCGCTGCATCTCGGGCACGCGCTGAACAACACATTGCAAGACATGCTCATTCGCTTCAAGCGAATGCAAGGCTACAACGCCCTCTGGATGCCCGGCACGGATCACGCGGGCATCGCCACGCAAGCCGTGGTCGAGCGCCGGCTGCTACAAGAAGAGAAGCTCAGTCGACACGATCTCGGCCGCGAAGAGTTGGTGCGGCGCATCTGGAAATGGAAAGAGGAATACGAGAAGCGCATCCTCGGCCAGTTGCAGCGCATGGGAGCCAGTTGCGATTGGGACCGGACCCGCTTCACGCTCGACCCGATGTGCGCTCGGGCCGTGCGTCAGACGTTCTTCAGTCTCTTCAAGTCGGGCCTGATCTATCGCGGCAAGCGGCTCGTCAACTGGGACACCTACCTGCAGACGGCCGTGAGCGACGACGAAGTCGAAAACGTCACGGTCGACGGACACTTCTGGCACTTGCGCTACCCCGTGGTGAACCCGCAGGCCGGGGAGCCGACGCACGTGACCATCGCTACGACGCGCCCCGAGACGATGCTCGGCGATACGGCCGTGGCGGTGCATCCCGACCCGGCTGAAGCTTTGAACCAAGTTGAGAAAGAACTACGCGCCAAGTTAGAGAGCGCGAGCGAAAAAGAAAAGCCGCAGATTCAGGCCGAGCTCGAAAAGCTCGCCGAGCGCCGCACCACGCACCTGCCGTTGCTCATTCAGCTCCGCGATATGGCCCGCGCCGGCCGCATGCTCGACCTCCCTCTCACCGGCCGGCAGATTCCGCTCGTCGCCGACGAATGGGCCAAGCCTGAGATGGGCTCCGGCTGCGTGAAGATCACGCCGGCGCACGACCCGAACGACTACGAAGTGGGCAAGCGGCAGTCGCTGCCGATGATCAACATACTGAACCCCGATGGCACGCTCAACGACAACGGAGCCGCTTACAAAGGCCTGCCGATGCCGAAGGCTCGCGAGCGAGTCGTAGCCGATATGGAAGCGCTCGGCTTCTTGCTCGAAACGGAAGATCGCAAGATCGAGCTGCCGATGTCGGACCGCTCGAAGACACCGATCGAACCGTACTTGGCCGACCAATGGTTCGTACGCATGAAAGATGCCGACGACGGCAAGGCAGGCCTCGCGCAATCGGCGATGGACGCCGTGAGCGACGGCCGCGTGAAGATCATTCCGGAACGCTACGGCAGAAGCTACCTCGACTGGCTCGGCGAGAAGCGCGACTGGCCGGTGAGCCGGCAGCTTTGGTGGGGACATCGGATTCCGGTGTGGCATATCCAACACTTTTCTTTAAAGCCCGAACACGTAAAAGTTACGATGTCTGCATTCAGGGCATATCTTCAAGCCGCAGGTGTGGACGAAGGTGACATTGCTATCCAAAAGGATAGCCGCGAAGAGTTTCGCTGCTGCGTCAAAACCGACGCCGGAGACCAAGCGATTCTTGCACTCCAAGAGGCGATGGCAACTTACTGGAAAAATGATGCGGTTCGGCAACCGGGCGCATCGAATCTTCGCCACTTGTTTCCGACTATTGGTCACTTCCCACAAGCTACTGACGCAGCTTGGGCATTGGTCCGTGACGTGATCGAAATTGAGCGCGATCTTGACGTTCTCGATACCTGGTTCAGCTCCGCCCTTTGGCCGCATAGTACGCTTGGTTGGCCGGAGCAGACTGCCGAGTTGAAGTACTACTATCCGACCAGCACGCTCATCACCAGCCGCGACATCATCACGCTCTGGGTCGCACGGATGGTGTTGACCGGCTTGCACAATGTCGGCGAGGTGCCGTTCAAGGAAGTCTTCATCCACCCGAAGATTCTCGACTCGTTCGGCGATACGATGTCGAAGTCGAAGGGGAACGGCGTCGATCCGCTCGATGTGGTCGATAAGTTCGGGGCCGATGCCCTGCGGTTCGGCCTCGCCTATATCACGACGGAAACACAAGACGTCCGGATGCCGGTCGATTTCGAGTGTCCGCATTGCCATGAGCTGATCGAGCAGACGAAGAAGAACCGCGTGCAGCCGCGCGTCGATTGTAAGAAATGCGGGCAGCCGTTCCGCACGCAATGGGCCGAGAAGCCCGCCGATACGGCGTTGCTGCGCGGTGCGGTCGTGAGCGAGCGGTTCGAGCTCGCGCGCAACTTCTGCAACAAGCTATGGAACGCCGCGCGGTTCGCGATGCTCAACCTCGAAGGCTACACGGCAGGTTCGGTAAGCGATGCCGAGTTGGCGGTGGAAGATCGTTGGATTCTGAGCCGATTGAATACCGTCGCAGCCGGAATGACCGACGACTTAGACCACTATCGCTATGCCGAAGCGATGCGCAAGGTGTATGAATTCGCGTGGGACGAGTTCTGCAGCTTCTATGTCGAGATGGTGAAAGGTCGGATGCAAGATGCCGCGCAGCGTCCGGCCGCGCAGCGCGTGCTCGCGCATGTGCTCGACGTGATGCTTCGTCTTTTGCATCCCGCGATGCCGTTCATCACTGAAGAAATCTGGCAACGGCTCCGCGAGTTCGCCCCGAGCCGCGGCTTGACGAATCCGCAGCCCGCGGCTGAAAGCGTGATGATCGCCGCGTGGCCGGAATGCGAAACCGCGCGCCAAGACGCGACCATCGAGGCCCGCTTCGCTCGGTTTCAAGAGATGCTCCGCGGACTGCGCGACATTCGCGCTCGGCAAAACATTCTGCCCAAGACGTCGATCCGTTTCGCGCTTCGCTGCGATGCGGAAACCGCGACGCTCTTGAGCCCGATGGCTCCGTATTTCGGCTCGCTCGCGGGTGCCGAAGCGACGACTTGGGGTCCGACGGTGCAAGCCTTCGAGACGACCGCGACGTTGACGCTGCCGTTCGGCGAGCTGTTCGTCGATCTGGAAGGTTTGATCGACTTCGCCGCCGAGATTACGCGGAAGGAAAAAGAGCGCGACAATTTAGCGGGCATGATCAAAAGCAAAGAGGGAAAACTCTCAAACGCCAGCTTCGTCGATCGCGCGCCGGCCGATGTCGTGGCGAAAGAGAAGCAATCGCTTGAGGACGCGAAGAAGACGCTGGAATCGGTCGAGCGATCACTCGTGGAACTGCGGGCGAAGCAGAAGACGTAACGACATGCTTCGCTGCGTCGGTTGATTGAAACCCCTCTCCCACCGGGAGAGGATGGCGAGCGGAGCGAGTCAGGTGAGGGGCTTGCGGATTCTAGTCGAAACAGCTCCGCCCCTCATCCGGCCTTCGGCCACCTTCTCCCGCAGGGAGAAGGGTTAGCGTCTTGTGTTGTAGGAGAAGCCGACGCCGACTTGCGGCGGCGGGGCGTAGTAGTACGGTGGCGGTGGGCCGTAGTAGCGCGGGCCGCGATAGTACGGCGGCGGGGCGTAGTAGTGTTCCTCGACGATTACCGGTTGCGGGCCGCCGGCCATCATCGGCGCGCCCCCTTGCAACTGCGGCTGCGGAGTCGTTTGCATCGTCGTGATGACCGCTTTGCTGACCCCTTCTTGTTGCAGCATGATCAGATCGTTGGCATCGATTTTCTTGCCGACGCCGTTGGCGCGAATGTGGTTGACGATCAGGTCTTGATCGATGCCCGACTTCGACATCGCGATCACGTCGCCGGTGCTGACGCCGCCGGGGGGAAGTTGTCGCGCGAGCCGCTGTTCGATCTGAGCCCGATTGCGTGCTTCGACTTCATCGAGCCCTGAGCCGATCGCGGCACCGGCCAACGTGCCGACGCCGGCTCCGATGATGGCGCCGGCCGGAGTGTTGCCGGCCGCGTTGCCGATCAAGGCCCCGGCTCCCGCACCGCCGAGCCCGCCGATGAGCGCGCCCCGATCGGCCAGGTAGGGCGAGGTGCAGCCCGCGGCGAACGACATGACGAAACCGACGGCGACGAAGAGCGTGCGCATGGTTGCCAAGCGAGAGAAGGTGATGGGAGTAAAACGATCGGGCAAAGAGTGCCGAGGGCGATGTCGCGAGCGGGGCGATTATTGCGAGACGCGGGAAACGGAGCAATCGCGGTTCGTAGGCCATTTACCGTCGTCGACGACGAATCTTGCGCTGCTGCGGAAGGGCTGCTCGCGGCCGTTTCGCGAATTTCCCAAGTCGCTTAAGCCGCCCCTTGTCGGCGCCGTGGCGGGGCGTTAGTATCGAAGTAGATGGGATTTGCGGCCGCTTGCAGCCAGCCGGTAAGCACGATGCGTTTCAAGACGCTCGTCGCTCGCCTCGCACTGCTAAAGAGCCTGCGTTGCCGGCAACTTTTTTTAGTTGTCCGAAACGTATAACTCGATCGATTCGAGCCGCGTTTGCCCTCTGTAGGTAAACGCGGTTTTTTCGTTTCCGGTCGTGTGGCGACAATCCCCTGTTCGCGCACCGCTACTATCGCACTGCGAGGGATGTTTGCCATGGCCGAGTTCCACGATCCTTACGGCGACGACGCCGCCGAACGCTTTTCGACTCTCTCGGTTCACGCCGGCGAGGCCCGACAAAAGCCCGGCAACTCCGTCACCGATCCGATCTTCTGCGCGTCGACGTATTCGTTCGAGGATACGGCCGCGGTGTTGGAGTTCATCGAGAAGAAGTTGCCGCGTGAAGAATACGGGCGCTACGGCAACCCGAACGAACGGACCGCCGAAAAGAAACTGGCGGCGCTCGAAGGAGGCGAAGATGCGATTCTGTTTTCCAGCGGCATGGCGGCGATCGTCGGGCTGCTTACTTCCAAGCTCAGCGCCGGCGACGAGGTCGTCTTCTTCGACGAGTGTTATCACCGTAGCCGCGAGTTCTGCGTGAAGCACATGTCGCGGTTCGGAGTCGTTACGCGGCAGGTGAAGATGGGAGACTTCGCCGCGATGGACGCCGCGATCAACGCGAACACGAAATTGCTCGTGAGCGAATCGCCGACGAACCCGCACTTGAGCGTCGTCGACATGGAGAAGTTCGTCGGGGTGGCGAAGAAGCACGGCGTCGAGACCTTGATCGATGCCACGCTCGGCACGCCGTACAACGCCCGCCCGATCGCCGCGGGAGTCGACTACGTGCTTCACTCGGCGACGAAGTATCTCGCCGGCCACAACGACCTGCTGGCCGGCGTGCTCGTCGGCAGCACGGCGAAGCTTGAGCCGGTTCGCAAGCTGCGGGGGATTCTCGGGGCGGTGAATTCGCCGCATAACATCTACCTGTTGCTGCGCGGCTTGAAGACCTTCTCGCTACGCATGGAGCGCCACAATCAAAACGGCCTCGCGATCGCGCAGTTTCTCGCGGGCCATCCGAAGATCGAGAAAGTATACTACCCTGGCCTAGAAACCCACGCCTACTTCGACGTCGCCCGACGGACGATGCGCGGCTACGGCGGCTTGATTACTTTTACGATCAAGAACGCCGATTGGAAGCAAACGAGCCGCGTCGTCGACGGCGTGAAAATCCCGCGGATCGCGCCCAGCTTGGGCGGAGTCGAATCGCTGATCGAGCAACCGCTGGTGATGAGCTATTGGGACTACTCTCCCGAAATGCGAGCCCAATTCGGCATCGACGACAACATGATCCGCCTCTCCTGCGGCATCGAAGACACGCAGGACTTGATCGACGATCTGAAGCAGGCGTTGGAGAAAGTATGACGCGAATTGCAAAGCCGAAGCTATCGGAGCTTGATCGGCTCTTCGTACTTTTGCATTTTGCCTTCTGACTTTTGCATTCAACGTCACCAGCTCGTCGTCACAAGCGGATGTTCCTTAAGATACGCTTCGGCTTCCTCGCGGTTGAACACTCCGGCCGTGGCGCTGATCGAGCGGACGCAGCTGCCGCCCAGCACGTTGCCCCAGGCGAGGCATTCGCGCGGGCCGAGCCCTTGCAGCAGCCCGGCGATGTAGCCCGCGTCGAAGGCGTCGCCCGCGCCGGTAGCGCCGACGTAGGGGAAGCGATAGATCTCGGCCTTCAGGCGAAGCCCCTGCGTGCTTAGGAGCGTGCCATCGCCGCCGCAGGTGATGACGACGGTCGCTGCGCCGGCCTCGCGGAAGCGTTCGGCCTGGGCGCGCGGGTCGTCGAGCCCGGTGATGAGGGCCGCTTCATCGGTGTTCGGCAGAAAGACATCGGTATGCGGCAGCAGTTTTTCTAAGCGGCTCCAGTGGTCTCCCGCGCCGGGCAACACGACGTCGAGCACCGTCGTCACGCCGACGGCACGCGCTTGGCGGAAGACTTCGGCCAGTTCCAACTGGTCGAGCGCCGTCATCAAGAGATAGCCGCCGACGTAGAGCACCTTCGACTTGCGCACTTCGTCCCACGGGATATCCGCTACGGTGAGCTTCGCGTTCGCCCCGAGCGTGTGAATAAAGCGGCGATCTTCGCCTTGCACGTTAACGATCAACGTCGCGGCGGTGCCGACCTGCGGGAGGCGCTGAATCAGCTTCGTCCCCGCTCCCGCGGCATCGAGCGTGTCGACGATAAACTGGCCGAACGCGTCGTTGCCGACGCAACCGACCACGCTCACATCGACGCCGACGCGCGCCATATCCATCGCCGCGTTCGAGGCGCAGCCGCCGATCGTCAGCAGCAGTTGATCGGTAAGTACGAGCTCGCCGGCTTTGGGCATTCTCGCAATCGGTGCGCACATATGGTCGGCCACCAAAACGCCGACGCTTAAGCAGTCGTTAGCCATCCGTGTGTGTACCCACTTCCCAATTCCTAATGATTTTGGATTGCATCTCTTGCTTCCTGCCGGTCTTGACTGCTTTACTGGATCTAGATAACTTCCGCATCCTGGCGTGAGAAGGCGTGCGAAAAGAGTGATCGGTTCTAACAGCCGAATATCGCTTTTTCCAGTCCCGACACACCGTTGATTCGCACCATGCAAGCCTTGGCATGCCGTTGCGGTTCGAGATGGAACTCGAATCTAACGGAGGAAATGCAGATGGCGGGCCGTTTTTTCGGTGCATTTCGTTTGACTGTCGCAGTCCCTCGGTGGCTCGCGACGGCTTCACTTTTCGTTCCTCTCGTTTGCGGCGGCCAACAAGCCCCGTCGCCGGCAACGACTCCGCCGCTCGACTCGGGCGGCAACGTCGAGCTCGTCGCGGCGCTCGTGCGCGACCTCGGTGCCGACGACTATCGCATTCGGGCTCGGGCCGACGAACAATTGGCGAAGCTCGGCTCGCAAGCGAGCCTGGAGCTGGCTAAGGCAGGTGCCGATGCCGACCCGGAAGTCCGGCTGCGGGCCCGCGAGCTGCTCAAGCATATTCGGATCGAGGAACTGTGGCGCGCGAGCCGGTTTCAATATCTCGACGCCGGAAAGCCGGCCTCGAAGATTCTCGCCGCGATCGCCGAACAGACCGGCAACCACTTGCTGCTCGGAGACCAATACGGCAACTTCGAAGACAAGCCGCTCGACGTGCGCTTCGAGCGGGGAGAATACTGGCCGGCGCTCGATGACATTTGCCGGCGCACGAGCAACAAGCTCCGACCGCACTACGACACGCGCGAACCGGCGCTCGTCGTTACGGCAGGCGAATCGGGGAAGTTCCCGGTCGCATATGCCGGCGCGATCCGCGCGCAGATCAGTTCGGCTCGTCGCGCGTATAGCGAAGAGATCGATTACGAAACGTCGAAGAGCGATCGTTCGCATACGTTTCAACTGAACTTGCAAATGATGTGGGAAGATCGTTTTCGACTGATCGCCTATCGTTCGCAGCCGGAGCTCGTCGTCGCCCGGACCAACGCGGGAACCGAGATCGCCGCTACGCAACCGGGAACCTCGGGCTGGAACGTCGCCGGCGGCGGAACGCGTCAATTGACCATGAACTTGCGCTTGCATCCGCCGGCCACGGCCGCCTCGAAGCTCGAAACGCTGACGCTCAAATGGGGCGTGATCGCGGTCGGCGACATGGCGACCCTGACGATCAACGATCTCGAGCGCCGCGGACCGCACTACCAGGACGACGTCGAACTCCGCGTCGAGCAAGTCGAGCAATCCTCGGGCTTGCGCTGCGAAGTCGGACTGCTGGTGCTGCGCGACTTGGTGCTTAGCGATCCTCAAGAGGCGTTCTTTCAAGAGTGCGAAGTCGAATTGCTCGATCAACACAAAACCCCGTATCGGAAGCAAGGCCAGAACAACAGCTACGAAAGCGACGGCGCACGAATGAAGTTCACCTTCATCGGCGAATCGACCGACAGCAAACCGACGACCTTGCGTTTCGGATACCCGAGGATTCGCTCGCAGCGCGATGTGATGATCACGTTCAAGGACGTCCCACTGCCGAACGGCAGACCGGAATAAAGTAGCAGGCACGTTCCACGTGCCGTTAGCCACGTGCGCCTTTAATTAACGAAGCCGTGTCGGTTGTGTGAAGGCCCGTGTGGCGGACGGCACGTGGAACGTGCCTGCTACTTAAACAAAGCACGGCCGTGATCGCGCGTTGTTGCGACATAGAAAAAGTTCGTGCGTCGTCGCCCGAGCGGGCTTGGGCTTCTTGTCAAACGATTCTCTGCGCAGAGCATTCCGCCCGAACCGGCTTGCTTCATTTTGAAGAAAGACTGGCTCAAGCGACGACGCACCGGACGACGCCCAGGGCAGCGAAGCGGTCTCTGCGATGTTGCAACTTCGCAAAGATCCGTCGTGCAAGTTTCGATCTTCGGTTTTTTGTCGTCGTGCGTCTCGCCTGAACGTACGACGACCGAGGATCGCGATGCGTAATTTCTTACGCACCGCAGGCCGGAAGAAGACACCGAACGATTTGCTTTCTCGCTCGATCGACCATCGTCGCAAGGGACCGACAATCAAGTCGATTCATTCGAGCACCGGCGGCGACAAGCGGCGCGGCCGTGGCTCGAAGCTTCCCATCGCGATTCGTCGTCGCATTTATTGCAACATGTCGAAACCTACCGGAGGTCGGAGTCGCGTCTCCTCACGCCGCTCAACATCGCACGACGCGCCGCGAGATTCAACGCGAAGAATTGGGCCATGTCTACAACGTAGCAGGCACGTTCCACGTGCCGTCCGCCACAGCTGATACGGAACGATCATCGCGGTGTGGCCCGGATATGCATCCGGGGCTATTGAACGGAGCTGCGTGTGAACGGAGGCTGCGTCGCGATGCTGCACTTAGCTTCAACGGCGCACGTGGCTACGGCACGTGGAACGTGCCTGCTACTTTATTCGGATCAGCTTCTTTGCGATGACGTCGAAGATGCCTTGGGCGACTGCCGATTTCTTGCCGCTGAGTTTTGCGACGACCGTGCCGCTGCGGTCGAGAATCTCCACCGTGTTCGAGTCGGCGCTGATGGCATCGGGCCCGTTCAACACGATCAGATCGCAGCTTTTCTTTTGCAGCTTCGTCACCGCGCGATGGTGATGATCGTCGGTCTCCAGAGCGAAGCCGACGAGCCATTGCGACGTCCCCTGCTCTTGCTTGCGGCGGCCGAGCGTGGCGACGACGTCGGGCGTTTCCACGAACAAGATCGGCAGCGGAGCCCCCGTCTTCGCGATCTTCCGGTCTTCCATGCGCTGCGGCTTGTAGTCGCACGGAGCGGCCACGCCGATCAAGCCGTCGCAGGCGGGGAACTCACGCTCGCACGCCGCGAGCATCTCATCCGTCGTGACGACGGGAACGACGCGCGCCGCGGCCGGATACGCGATCTCGACCGGACCCGAGACGACGACGACTTCGTGCCCGGCCGCGAGTGCCGCCTCGACCAGCGCGAGCCCCATCCGGCCGCTCGAAGCGTTCGTCAGATAACGTACCGGATCGAGATACTGTCGGGTCGGGCCGGAGGTGATGAGGATGCGCGCCATGGCCCGAGCTGGTCTGTTAATTCAAGGTGCTATATCAAGGCGCGCTATTCGGAGAGGGCCGCATCGATGGCGGCGCGAATCACGTCGGGCTCGGCCATGCGGCCGGAGCCGCGCGTCCGGCAGCTCAGCCAACCTTCGCCGGGATCGACGATCGAAACGCCGTCGGAGCGCAATTGCTCGACGTTGCGCCCCACGGCCGGCGCTTCCCACATTTGCGTGTTCATCGCCGGAGCCATGAGCACGCGGCCGCCGAACGCGAGATAGAGCGTGCTGAGCAGATCGTCGGCTGCGCCCTGCGCCGCTTTGAAAAGAAAGTCGGCCGAGGCCGGGGCGACGCAGAGCAACTGCGCTCGCTCGGCTAGGCCGATATGCGCGCCGAGCGGGAACTCTTTGTTGTCGAACACCGTGCGATACACCGGCCGGCCCGTCAGGGCCTCGAAGGTCGGCGGGCCGATGAAGCGGCAAGCGGCTTCGGTCATCACGACGGTCACCGCAGCGCCGTCTTGCACGAGCCGGCTGACGAGCGCCGCGGTCTTAAAGGCCGCGATGCCGCCGGTAATGCCGACGACGATTTCGCGCCCGGCGACGATCATAGCGCGTTGAGATCCAATTCCGGCGGGCCGCCGGCCGCGGTGTTGTCGCCCGTTACGCGCATGCTGCCCGTCGTGTCGAGATAGATCTTGTCGTTCAATATCTCTGCGAGGACGATCTGCATCTTGTCGGCCGTATGGACTTCGACCAACGGGCGAGCGCCGGCGTTGAGCGCGACGAGGCGCTTCTGGATCAAAGTCGACAGCTTAAAGCGGCCGCCCACCTTGTTGACGATCGCTTCTTCCCGCAGGGCGTCGAGCATACGTTAATCTCCGCAATGAGTTAGAATCCGACAAAGCTCCCCGACCGCCGTATCGACGTCGTCGTTCGTGACGTGATAACGATACGCGCCGGCTTCCATCATTTCCCGCCGGGCCACTTCCAAACGACGCTGGATCGCTTCACGGGTTTCCGTGCCGCGCGCCGTTAGCCGCCGCTCAAGTTCTTCGACCGATCGGGGCTGAATGAAAATCGTGATCGCCTCAGGGTAGTGCTGCAAGACAGCGAACGTACCTTGAACGTCGATCTCTAATACTACCCATTTTCCCGACGCAAGCCTAGGGGCTACTTCGCTTTGCAGCGTGCCGTACCAATCGCCCCGGCCGAAAACCTCGAACGATTCGAGGAATTCGCCCCGTTCGCGACGGAGGCGGAATTCTTCGAGCGTCAGAAAGTGGTAGTCGACGCCGTCGGTCTCGCCGGGGCGCGGGCGACGGGTCGTCGCTGAAACTCCCGCGACGAGCGGAGCATCGCACTCGGCGTACATCCGCTTGAGAAGGGTCGTTTTCCCGGCTCCCGAGGGCCCGGAAATGACGATCAACTTGCCGTTGGTCGCGCTGGTCATAAAGGCTTGGGGTGGCGAGCTCGGCGGCCGCGCGCTACTCGACGTTTTGGATCATCTCTTTGATACGTTCGACCGCGGTCTTCACTTCGATCACATGCTTCGAGATCTGCACGTCGTTGGCCTTCGAGCCGATCGTGTTGATCTCGCGGAACATTTCTTGCGTGAGAAACTCCAGCTTCCGGCCGGTGCTTTCCGTCGCCTGAATAAAGTTCTCGAACTGCTCGATGTGGCTCCGCAGCCGGACGATCTCTTCGCTGATATCGGCCCGATCGGCGAACACCGCGACTTCCTTGATAAGGTCCGAGACGTTCAGCGTGATCTGATGTTCCGACAACGCGGCTTGCACCCGTTCGATGAGGCGTTTGCGGTATTGCTCGGCGGTAAACGGCGCACGCTTCTCGATCTCGACGAGCTCCGTGGCGACGACGGCGCAGTTGGCGCGCAAGTCGGTCGTCATGCTCCGGCCTTCGTCGGTGCGGAACTTGTCGAGGTTTTCCAGCGCGGCGATGAGCGTTGCGCGGATCGTCGGCCATTGGGCGGCGACGTCGGGCGCGCGGTTCGGGTTCTCCATCACGACGCCCGGGAGCCCGAGCAGCGTTTCCAGCGGCACCTGATCGGTCACGTGCCATTGATCGTGCATCGCTTGCAATTGCTCGCGATAACCGGCCAGCACGGCCCGATTGATGAGATAGTCGTCGGCCGAGGTGAGGCGATCGACGCGGAGATTGATCTGCACGGTGCCGCGGCGAACATGCTCGCGCACGATCTGCTCGATCTCGCTTTCGAGCGTGCTATAGCCTTCGCCGCACTTGATGTTGAGCTTGAAGTACCGGTTGTTGATGGTACGGACTTCGACCGCCGTCGAGAGTTCCGCCTCACGACGATGCGCCTCTCCGAATCCGGTCATGCTCAGCAGCAAAAAACGAATCTCCCGAACGATGACATGGCGATCGAGGCCGGCAGCCTGCGGGCGAAGCTTAGGAACCGGTGCCGGTGGCAGCCGGAGCCGAGCCGGCTGGAGCAGTACCAACCGGAGCGGGAGCCGTACCAGCAGGCGCCGTCGCGGCCGGCGGGTTGGCATTCGGCAACGGCACGCCCGGCTCGACGCCCGTCGTCACGGCCGGGCTGTTGTCGGCGAATTGCGTATCCAAGCTCGGCCGGAAATACTTCACCGAAGCGGCGCAGAGTAAAATCCACACGGCCGCCACGATGATCGTGACGCGGGTAAACAAGTCGCCGGCTTTGGTGCCGAAGGCGCTTTGGCCTCCCATGCCGCCGAGCGCGCCGGCGAGGCCGCCGCCCCGTCCGCGCTGCACGAGCACGAGCAAGATGAGGAACACCGAGATGATGAACAACAAAGTCTTAATCAAGAAGATCATTTAGCTTTTGACTCCGGCCGCGATTCCCAAAAAGTCGGCGGCCTTCAGGCTCGCTCCGCCGACCAAGGCTCCGTCCACATTCGGTTGCGACATCAATTCGACCGCGTTACTGGGCTTCACGCTACCGCCGTAGAGGATGCGCACCTTTTGGGAAAGCGGCTCATTGTAGCGTTGAGCGATCAGTTTGCGAAGGTCGGCATGCACTTCTTCCGCCTGCTCCGGGCTGGCCGTCAGGCCGGTGCCGATCGCCCAAACCGGTTCGTAGGCGATGACGATCTTTTCCATCTGCTCGGCCGAAATTCCGGCCAAAGAGCCCTCGAACTGCTTCCGGATCACATCTTTGGTCCGGTTTTCTTGCCGCTCGGCCAACAGCTCGCCGACGCAGACGATCGGGCTGATCCCGGCCGCCAAGGCCGCGAGGGTCTTCTTATTCACCACGGCGTCGGTCTCGCCCAGTATCGTCCGGCGCTCGCTATGGCCGAGGATCACGTATTTGCACTCGAGGTCGACGACCATCGTGGCGGCCGTTTCGCCGGTGTAGGCACCCGGAGCTTCGGGATACAAATTCTGCGGCCCCCACGCGACGGCCGAGCCTTTCAAGACTTGGCGCACCGCATCGACGTAGACCGTGGCGGGAAACACGGCGAGCTCGCATTGCGGATAGTTCTTAGCACCGTCGGCCACGGCGCCGGCCAGGGCGACCGACTCGCTGCGGGTGAGGTTCATCTTCCAATTGCCGGCGATGAGCGGGGTTCGCATGCTTGCTCTCTCGATTCTCTCGTGCTGAGTGTTCGTTGGGTGGACTACAGGTTTGCCTTATCGACCGCCGGGCTTGCGATGCGAAAGCCGCTCGAGGCGGCTCCGAAGACGAACGAAGTTCGCCAGGGCGAAGTCTGCACGATGGCCGCGAAATTGTCTAGCGGCTCGGAACGACAGGGCCCGTTATTTTCGCGAGACGGGACTAGAAGACCGAGAAGACGCGGCCCGAGCGTGCGAGACGGAGCCCGTTACCCGACCGGCTCGGCCTTCGCATACGACCCTAACACTTCGAGCCGGAGGGTCTTCTTCTCCAACGATTTCAGGGCGTTGCGCACTTTCAGATCGGTTTCGTGGCCGTCGAGTTCGACGAAGAACATGTAGCCCCCTTCGGGCCGCGCGATCGGAAACGATTCGATCCAAGTGAGATTCAGCTTGGCGCGCTTGAAGGCGTTCATCGCGTCGGCCAGCGCTCCCGGTTTGTGCGGCACCTCGAACATCACCGAGAGCTTATCGCGGCCCGTTCGGGCAGCCGATGCTTCGCCGATGACGAAGAAGCGCGTGACGTTCGATTGATTGTCTTCGATGTTCTCTGCCAAGAGATTCAAACCGTAAACCGCCGCGGCTTGCGCGCCGGCCACGGCAGCCACCTCCGGGCGCGAGCGGGCCGTTTGGGCGGCGGCGATCGTGCTGGCGACTTCGACCAACCGCGCTTCCGGCAGATGCCGCGAGAGCCAATTGCGGCACTGCGACAACGCCTGCGGCTTGCTATGCACTTCGGTAATGCCGGCCCTCGGGCCGACGCCAAGCAGGCTATGGTGGATCGCCAACGGCACCTCGCCGCAGACGCGTACCCGGAGCCGGGTGAACATGTCGAGCGTGTCGGCAACTCGCCCGTCCGTCGAGTTTTCGACCGGCACGACCCCAAAGTCGGCCTGACCTCGGTTCACTTCCTCGAAGACGGCCGAAATGCTCCCAACCGGGACTTGGTCGATCGACTGGCCGAAACGGCTCAGCACCGCGAGATGGCTGTAAGTGTAGGCCGGCCCGAGAAACGCGACCTGGGTCTTGCGTTGCAGCTTCCGCCAACCGCTGGCAAGCTCCCGATAGACGTTCTGCAGCGTCGCGAGGTCGAGCGGACCTTCGTTCATAGCCTCGGCATCGGCCGGGAGGCTATCGAACGCGGGGGGAATCGCATGGGGTTGGTGAGTTGCAGCCCCGGCCTCGGCTGCGGAGGTGCCGCTGGTTTGCACGGCCAATTCGGCTCGGCGATTGAGCAGGGCGATGAGTTCGCGGTCGAGCTTCTCGCGTCGGCGGCGCAGAGCTTCCGGCCCTTCGGCTTGGGGCGGCGACTTCTTTTTGTCGGGCGTTTCAGACACCTAAATCACCTGCTAGCGGAGCGGCCTGCGAGTGCCCCGCTTCCCTCTGTGAAACTGCCAAAATGACAACGCCGCTCATTCGTTCCCTAACATGCCAAAACGACAGCCTTGAAGAACGAATCGGCTGGCTAAATATACCGTTGGATTTCTTGCGAGCAGGCGTAAATGTCCTAAGCTAAGCGATTTAACGACTCAATTTTCAGACATTATGCCCGGCGAACGGCGCTGGCACAAACTTTGCTTTATTTGAGGTTCGTCGCTCACAGCCCGCCACAAACGCAGGCCGATCGACGCGAAACCGCATTTCCAACCAGCGCGCCGTTCGGCGCGAACTCAGTATAGCCGCATCAAGAAGGAGACACTTCATGGCAAAAGGCGAGAAGATCATCGGGATCGATTTAGGGACGACCAACTCCGTGGTCTCGATCATGGAAGGGAACGAGCCGAAGGTAATTCCCAACGCCGACGGCAACCGACTCACGCCGAGCGTGGTCGCGTTTACCGACAAAGGCGACATCCCGGTCGGCGAGCCGGCTCGGCGGCAAGCGGTGACGAACCCGCAACGGACGGTCTACTCGATCAAGCGCTTCATGGGCCGCAGGCACAGCGAAGTCGCATCGGAAGAGAAGATCGTGCCGTATAAGGTCGTCGGCGCGCAGAACGAATACGTGAAGGTGCAGATCGGCGACAAGCAGTATACCCCGCCGGAAATTTCGGCGATGGTGCTGCGCAAGCTCAAGGAAGCGGCCGAGTCGTACCTCGGGCATAAGGTCAACAAGGCGGTCATCACCGTCCCGGCTTACTTCAACGACGCGCAGCGCCAGGCGACGAAAGACGCCGGCCAGATCGCCGGCCTCGAAGTGATGCGGATCATCAACGAGCCCACCGCGGCCGCGATGGCCTATGGGCTCGATAAGAAGAAGAACGAGAAGATCGTCGTCTTCGATCTCGGCGGCGGTACGTTCGACGTCTCGATCCTCGACGTTGCGGAAGGTGTGTTCCAGGTCATCAGCACCAACGGCGACACCCACCTCGGCGGCGACGACTTCGACCAAGTTCTCATCAACTACTGCGCCGACGAATTCAAGCGCGACAACGGCATCGACCTCCGCAAAGACCCGATGGCGCTCCAGCGATTGCAAGAGGCTTGCGAGAAGGCGAAGAAGGAGCTCAGCACGCAAAACTCGACCGACATCAATCTGCCGTTCATCACGGCCGACGCGTCGGGTCCGAAGCATTTGCAGATGAATATCAATCGTGCCAAGTTCGAGCAGTTGGTCGATCACCTGATCGAGCGCTGCCGCGGCCCGGTGGAACAGGCGCTTAAAGATGCGAAATTCTCCACTTCCCAAATCGACGAAGTCGTGCTCGTCGGCGGTTCTACGCGAATCCCGAAGGTGCAAGAGCTCGTCAAGAAGATGTTCGGCAAAGAGCCCCACAAGGGCGTGAACCCGGACGAGGTCGTAGCGATCGGCGCCGCGATTCAAGGGGGCGTGCTCGCCGGCGAAGTGCAAGACGTGCTGTTGCTCGACGTGACCCCGCTGTCGCTCGGTATCGAGACCCTCGGCGGCATCATGACGAAGCTCGTCGAGCGCAACACGACGATTCCGACCGAGAAGAAGCAAACCTTCAGCACGGCCGACGACAACCAATCGGCCGTGACGATCAAGGTGTATCAAGGCGAACGTGAGATGGCCGCCGACAACCGGCTGCTCAACACGTTCAACCTGGAAGGCATTCCGCCGGCCCCGCGCGGCATGCCGCAGATCGAAGTGAAGTTCGATATCGACTCCAACGGCATCTTGAACGTGACCGCGAAAGACCTCGGCACGGGCAAGGAGCAGAAGGCGACGATTCAACAATCGAGCGGTCTCTCCGATGCCGAGATCGAGAAGATGCGGAAAGACGCCGAACTGCACGCGACGGAAGACAAGAAGAAGCGCGAACTTGCCGAGGCCCGCAACCAAGCCGACTCGATGTGCTTCCAGATGGAGAAACTCATCAAGGAACACGCCGACAAGCTGAAGGACAACGACAAGAAGCCGCTCGAAGACGCGATCGCCAAAGCGCGGGAAGCGTCGAAGGGAGACAACCCGGACACGATCAAGGCGGCCATCACCGAGCTCGAACATGCCTCGAACGCGATGAGCAAAGTGCTCTACGAAGCAGGCAAGGGAGCCGAGGGTGCGCCGAACGCCGGAGCCGGCCCGGAAGCGCAAGCCTCGGGCGGAGCCAAAGGTGGCGACGACGACGCGATCGACGCCGAGTTCGAAGTGAAGAAGTAAACGTCGTTCAGCTTAAGAGGCAATAACATGGATGCCGTCACACGTGAGTATGTTGCGGGATTGGAAAATATCTACAAGGAGATCTTTGCAACATTCCCCAAAGCGGAACCAGCGAGAAAGGTCGGCTACGGCCTGGCGTTGCCGACCTTTTTCGCCCTCTTGAAAGACAAATGGTCGCCGGGCGAAATTATTGAAGCGTGTAACCAACTGGAGACGGGAAAAGCCGCCACGATAAAAAACAAGTTCTTCGTACAGCCGACGGAATTAGGCGAAGAAATCATCACGGTACTTACCGGTAAAAAAGCCGGCGATTTCAAAGTCCCTGCGTTCGTACCGCCCGGTAGTTAATCCCAATGCCTGCACGATGGCAAATCGATTTCTGGCCCGAGTGCACGAAACATGCATTCTTGTCGCATTGTGCGGAAGACCGTGCGAATCTCGTATCTCCCGTTTTCGAAGAGCTGGAACGAAGAAAAATTGCCGGGTGGTTTGACCGGCATCATTATCCGGCAGGAAGAGACTCATTCGAAACGTTACGTGAAGAACTTCTTGGAACGCGCCACGTCGTTTATTTCATCACGCCTGCGATGCTTAACCAGGGTCGAGGTTGGACTCAAATCGAACGAGGATACTCGGCCACGATTCAGCAGCTTCTTCGTTATGAAGACATTGAACTAGCGCATGTAGAACTTCCTCTGCTATTCGCCGATTCGACGGACGATGTGTTCCAGCGTTTGGTCTATCGTTCTCTAATCGACAAATCTCTTCGCTGCAACATTCCGATTTTGGACGCCGCAGATGGATACTGGGGAAGGAACCACGTCGAGTGGGCGGCGGATGCGATAGAGAGCTTCGTTCACCAAGAAGAGCAGTGGGCGATCAATCTTGCGGTTCGGTTTGCTCAAGATAGTCATCTACAAGAACGTTTTGCGACGGACGACAATCGAAGACGGCGAATATTAGCGGAAAGCCCGCCGCCGTTTCCCGGCATTTGACCCCGATTTGTCTTCGTCGAAATGAGGAACAATGGCATTCCGCTTCGACAAATTCACCATCAAGGCTCAAGAAGCCGTTCAGACTGCGCAGGAACTTGCGGCCGATCAGGGGAATCCGCAGATCGAGCCAGTGCATCTGTTGGCCGCGCTGACGCGCGAGACCGACGGCATCTTTTGGCCCATCATCGAAAAGATCGGTGCCAACCGGCGGCAGCTCCAGTCGATCGTCGATGCGGAGCTGCGGCACTTTCCTAAGTCGACCGGCGGCTCCCCGCCGCAGCTTTCGCAAGCGATGACGCAAGTGCTCGAGGCGGCGCAGCGCGAAGCCGAGAAGATGAAAGACGAGTTCGTCTCCGTCGAGCATCTGCTCTTAGCGCTCGCCAAGGCCGACACCAAAGCGAAGCAGCTCCTCAAGGCCAACGCGATCGACGACCAGCAGATTCTCAAGGCGCTGCAAAGCGTCCGCGGGTCGCAACGCGTGCAAGATCAGAATCCCGAAGCGAAGTTCCAAGCCTTGCAGAAATACGGCATCGACCTCGTCGACCGCGCTCGGCAAGGGAAGCTCGATCCCGTGATCGGCCGCGACCAGGAGATTCGCCGCGTCATCCAAGTTCTCTCGCGGCGGACGAAGAACAACCCGGTCTTGATCGGCGAGCCGGGCGTCGGTAAGACGGCGATCGCCGAAGGCTTGGCGCTGCGCATCATTCAGGGAGACGTGCCGGAGTCGTTGAAGAACCGCTCGATCGTGACGCTCGACATGGGCGCGCTGATCGCCGGCACGAAGTTTCGCGGCGAGTTCGAAGAGCGGCTCAAAGCGGTTCTCAAGGAAGTGCAATCGGCCGACGGCAACATCATTCTCTTCATCGACGAGCTGCATACCGTCGTCGGTGCCGGAGCGGCCGAAGGAGGGAACGACGCGGCGAACCTGCTCAAGCCGGCCCTCGCGCGGGGTGAGCTTCGCTGCATCGGCGCTACCACGCTCGACGAGTACCGCAAATACATCGAAAAAGATGCCGCCCTCGAGCGCCGTTTTCAACCGGTGTTCGTCGGCGAGCCGAGCGTCGAGGATACGATCGCGATCCTCCGCGGCCTCAAGGGGCGCTACGAAGCGCATCATAAAGGGGTGAAGATCAAAGACTCGGCCCTCGTGGCCGCCGCGCAGCTTTCGCATCGCTACATCGCCGACCGCTTCCTGCCGGACAAGGCGATCGACCTCGTCGACGAAGCGACCGCGCGCCTCGCGATGGAATTGCAAAGCGTGCCGACCGAGATCGACGAAGTGCAGCGCAAGCTCATGCAACTCGAACTCGCGGCTCGCCAACTCGCCGACGAAACGGAAGAGCACGCCCTCGAGCAAAAGGCCGACATCGAAGCGGAGATGATCGAGCTGCGCCGCAAGCTGGCGAGCCTCCGCGAGCAATGGGAAGCCGAGAAGCTCGGCGTCGGCGACGTGCAGAACGTCCGCCAGGAACTCGACAAAGTCGAACTGCAATTCCAACAGCTCAGCAACGAACTCAAGGAAAAGCAATCGCTCGGCCAAGCGATCGACGAGCAGATGTATCAACGCTTGTACGAGCTCGACGTGCAGCGCAAGAAACTCACGGCGAAGTTCGAGCAGCCGACGACGGAAACGCCCACCCATAAAGACGGCGACGGCGCGAAGCACGCCGGCCGTAAGCTGCTGCGCCAAGAGGTCGGGCCGGAGGAGATCGCCGAAGTCGTCAGCGCATGGACCGGCATTCCGGTGACCCGCATGATGGAAGCCGAGAAAGCCAAGCTCTTGGTGCTCGAAGAGCGGCTGCATCAGCGCGTCGTCGGGCAAGACGAAGCGGTCGAGGCCGTGGCGAACGCCGTGCGCCGTAGTCGCTCCGGCTTGCAAGACCCGAACCGGCCGATCGGCTCGTTCATCTTTCTCGGGCCCACCGGAGTCGGCAAGACCGAGCTGTGCAAAGCGCTCGCGCAAGTCCTGTTCGATAGCGAGCAAGCGATCGTCCGGATCGACATGAGCGAGTTTATGGAGAAGCATTCCGTCAGCCGGTTGATCGGCGCGCCGCCGGGCTACGTCGGCTACGAAGAAGGGGGCCGGCTGACCGAAGCGGTGCGCCGCAGGCCGTATTCCGTCGTGCTGCTGGACGAAATCGAGAAAGCGCATCGCGACGTGTTCAACGTGCTGCTGCAAGTCCTCGACGACGGCCGGCTCACCGACGGCCAAGGACGCACCGTCGACTTCACGAACACGATCATCGTGATGACGTCGAACGTCGGCAGCCAAGCGATTCAAGAACTGACGCGCAGCGGCGCAAGCCAAGAAGAGATCCAAAGCGCCGTGCAAGAAGCGCTCGAAGAGAAGTTTCTGCCGGAGTTCCTCAACCGGATCGACGAGACGATCGTGTTCCACCCGCTCGATCGGAAACACATTCATCGGATCGTCGAACTGCAGCTGCAAAGGTTGGAGAAGCAGGTCGAGCAAAACGATCTACACATCGAGATTACGCCGGCGGCGATCAACGCCGTCGCGGTCGAAGGCTACGACCCGATCTACGGCGCCAGGCCGCTCAAGCGGGTGATTCAACAGCGATTGCAGAACCCGCTGGCAAGCGAGCTGCTGCGCGGCGAATACCCGCCGGGGAGCACGATCGGAATCGATTTCGTCGACGAGGAGTTCGTGTTTTCTCGTCTCGAAGCGAAAAAACCGGCCGCGCCGCCGCTGAAGCCGGCCACGGCCAAGTAACCGTCGATTCGTTCCCCCTCGCAACCTGCTGGCTCGAATCGAGGGCTTGGTATAAAATCGAGTATCTCCAGCCCTCGCCAGCCCGCCGCCACGGAATTCCCATGAACCAACGCACTCGCCGGTCGTTCTTCGTACCCGCGGTTTTGCTCGCTCCCCTGGTTCTCGGCTGGGCGAGCTTCGCTTGCTTCGGAGCGGAAGAAAAGCCGGCCGAGAAGACGACGCCGCCGGTCGCCGCTCCGGCCGCGGCAGCCCCTCCGAGCGCCGAAGAGAAGCACGTGAAGGAGACGATTTCGTTCCTCGCCTCCGACGGACTCGAAGGGCGCGGGCCCGGCACGAAGGGGATCGATCAAGCCGCGGAGTTCATCGCCGCCGAATTCAAGAAGGCGGGATTGAAGACCGATCTGTTCGCCGGCCAACCGTACCAAGCGTTCTCGATGGGCATCGGCTCGGAGCTCGGCAAACGAAACTCACTCACGCTCGTCGGCCCGCCGGGACCGGACGGCAAGCCGCGCCGCATCGAACTCAAGCTCGGGCAAGACTATTCGCCCCTTTCGATCGGCGGCTCGGGCAAGATCAACGTGCCGCTCGTATTCGTCGGCTATGGCATCACGGCGAAGCAAAGCTCGCAAGCGGCGCTGGATCCGCACGCCGATCCGCATGCCAACCCCCACGGCGATCCGCACGCGAAGCCGGCGGATCCGAAGACGCCTACTCCCAAGGGAACTGCCCCGAAGGCGCAGCCTGCTGCGGCGAAGGAACCTGCTAAGGAAAAGGAACCTGTGAAGGAGCCGGCTAAGGAGGCCGCGAAACCGCAAGCGGTGGTTGATCCGCATGCCGCGCCGGTGAAGGCGGGAGCGAAGCCGGAAGATGCGATCGTGTACGACGATTACGCCGGCATCGACGTGAAGGGGAAGTGCGTCGTCGTGTTTCGCCATCAGCCGCAGCAAGGGAACCCGCACGGCATCTTGCCCGGCATTCCGAACTCGCCGCACGCTCCGTTCACGCGCAAGATCTCGAACGCCTACGAACATGGTGCCGCGGCGGTCATCTTCGTGACCTCGGACTACGACATCAACAACAAGCTCGAAGCCCGGCGGAAGCAGTGGCAAGAGGCGGTCGACGAAATCCTTGAAGAACAAAAGAAGTTTGCGGCGATCAAGAAGCCGACGCCGGCCCAAACGGCCGAGTATCGCAAGACGATCGACGCCGCTGCGCAGCAAGTGCTCGACCAGAGCAAGAAGCTCGACGACGAGCGCGATCCGCTGCTCGAGTTCCGCAGCGCCGGCGGCTCGTCCGACGGCTCGCGCCTCCCCGCGATGCACGCCCGCCGCAAGGTTTGGGACACGCTGCTGACGGAGCTCAAGAAGCCTACTCTCGCCGGAATCGA
This sequence comes from Planctomycetia bacterium, assembly GCA_021413845.1. NCBI lineage: Bacteria > Pseudomonadati > Planctomycetota > Planctomycetia > Planctomycetia bacterium. Next base: position 89,407 of record JAIOPP010000021.1, read on the forward strand.
GAAGCAGATCGACGAAGGGCCGAAGCCGCAAAGCTTCTCGCTCGAAGGGTGGAGCGTCGAAGGAGAGGTCGACGTCGAGCGCAAAGAAGCCGAAGTGAAGAACGTGGTCGGCGTGCTCGAAGGAGACGGCCCGCATGCCGACGAAACGGTCGTCATCGGCGCGCATTACGACCATCTCGGCTTCGGAGGCGAAGGTTCGTTCGTGCCGACGGTGCGCGAAATCCACAACGGTGCCGACGACAACGCCTCGGGCACCACGGCCCTCTTGGAAGCGGCCCGCCTGCTCGGTTCGAGCGGCAAGAAGCCGGGCCGACGGATCGTATTCATCGCGTTCACGGCGGAAGAACGCGGCCTGATCGGCAGCGCTCGCTACTGCAAAGACCCGCTGTTTCCGCTGGAGAAGACGGTCGCGATGTTGAACATGGACATGGTCGGTCGCCTCACCGACGACAAGCTCATCATCCAAGGGGGGGACACGGCGAAGGAGTTCACGACGTTGCTCGACAAACTCAACGCCGACGAATTTCACTTCAAGCTCACGCACAATCCCGGCGGCTTCGGGCCGAGCGATCATGCCTCGTTCTATGCGAAGAAGGTGCCGGTGTTGCACTTCTTCACCGGCTTGCATAAGGACTATCACCGTCCGACCGACGACGCCGACAAGGTGAACGCGGCGGGACTGATCCGCGTGGCGAAGATGGTGAGCGATACCGCGGCGACGATCGCCCAACTGCCGGAACGTCCGACGTATCAAGAATCGAAAGCCGGCGCATCCGGCGGCGGCGATCGAGGCGGCGACCGACCCTACTTCGGCAGCATCCCCGACTTCGCGCAAAGCGAGCCGGGCTACGGCATCAGCGGCGTCGCGAAGGGTAGCCCGTCGGAAAAGGCGGGGCTCAAGAGCGGCGACGTGATCATCAAGTTGGGGGAGAGCCGCGTCGGCAATCTCGACGACTTCGACTCCGCGCTCCGCAAGTTCAAAGCGGGCGATAAGGTTACGGTCGTCGTGAAGCGCGAGGGGAAGGAAGTCTCTCTGTCGGTGACGCTCGGCGCGCCGCGGTAGCCCGTTCGGCCGGTGCGACGAGCGCATATCGAACGCGAAATCGCGCAAAAAACAACGCCTTCGGCGATCGCTGCCGGCGGCTTGAAACGGCCTATTTTACGGGCTGCGGAGCGTTTTCTTGCGCCTCGATATTCTGACCTTTACCGCTCTGGCCGATTGCGTCACAATCCCGCCTCCACGACCTAGCGCTCGGGCTGCCTGCGAGGCATGCTCTGATCGGAGCGGCGTTCCCCCACCGGAGCGTGACACGGTCGTGAATGTTGAGTAACGGAAGACTCGACCCAAGCAAGGAGTGCTCTCGCGTGATGAAAACGATTTTCTCGGCATTGTTGGCGACGATTGTTCTATCGATGGCCGCCCCTGCGTTCGCGCAGCAACCGGCTCAACCTCACCCGCAAGTGATCTCGCCGATCGCCATTCTCGATCTGCCGTACTTGTTCCGCAATCACAACCGTTTCAAGCAAATGGACGAAGTCCTAAAGCAAGAAATCGGCGGTGCCGAAGGGACCTTCATGACCGAACAAAAGGCCATGAAGGAAATGGTCACCCGTCTGCAAGAGCTCAAGCAAGGGACCCCGGAATACAAGCAGCTTGAGGAAGAGCTCGCCAAGCGCGACGCCGATATGTCGCTCCGCATCAACATCATGAAGAAGAACTTCGCCGAGAAGAAGGCGAAGAACTACTTCGACGTCTACCAAGAAGTGATGCGCTACGTCGGCTACCACGCCCAGAACAACGGCGTCGTACTCGTGATCAACTTCAACGGCGATCCGGTCGACGGCAGCAATCCGCAATCGGTCATCCAAGGCCTCAACAGCACGGTGCTCTACAAGCACCCGGGCGTCGACATCACGCCGATCGTGCTCGAAATGTGCAACCGCGGCTTGCAGATTCCGGAAACGGCTCAGAACCCGGCCGCGAATCCCGCGTTCCCGGTTCAGCGCTAAGAACGGTTCGTTCGTCCTCCGTTGCGACCCTCACGCATCGAGTGCGCAGTCGTTCGCGAAACATGCGAACGACTGCGTCCGATCCGAGGGTGCGCGGCGAAACCTTTCTTCCCGCTAGGCCACCGGTATTCCGATGTACGCACCACGACAACAGCGCACGATCGCCCGATCGGCCGTCGTCGCCGGTTACGGTTATTGGAGCGGTCGCGACGTTCAAGTCGAATTTCGCCCCGCCCCGCCCGACACCGGCGTCACGTTCGTTCGCCGCGACTTAACGCCCGCCGTCCGCATTCGGGCCGCGGTCGACCACAGCATCGACGCCCCTCGTCGCACCGTTCTGCGGAGCGGCGGCGCGGAAGTCGAGATGGTCGAACACATCCTCGCGGCCTTGTTCGGCTTGCATGTCGACAATTGCGAAGTTTGGGTCGATGCACCGGAAATGCCCGGCTGCGACGGCTCGAGCCAAGCCTTCGTCGACGCGCTCACCACGGCCGGCATCGAAACGCAGCCCGCGATGCGCCGCGCCCTCGTGGTGCGCGAAGTGACGCGCCTGGGCGACAAGAACGTCTGGATCGAAGCTCGGCCGAACCCCGCGAACGGCCTTTCGGTCAAGTTTCATCTCGACTACGGGCCGGGCAATTGCGTCGGCGAGCAAACGTTGTCGCTACCGATTACGGTCGATTCGTTTCGTCGCGAGTTGGCTTCGAGCCGCACGTTTTTACTAAAGAGCGAAGCCGATTGGCTGCTCTCGCAAGGGCTCGGCACGCATGTGACCCCGAAGGATTTATTGATCTTCGACGCCGACGGCCCGATCGACAACGAGTTGCGCTATCGCGACGAATGCGTGCGACATAAAGCGCTCGACTTGGTCGGCGATCTGGCTCTGGCCGGATGCGATCTCATCGGACACTTCGTCGCCTATCGCAGCGGCCATCGCTTGAACGCCGATCTCGTTCGCTCGCTGCTGAGCGAAGCGGCTCCGTCGGAGATTCGCCGCAGCGCTTAGCGATGAGCGCCTAGAACAGAGCCTGTACGGATTCGGAGAGTAGCATTATGAAAAAGATTCGCACGGCCGTCGTCGGTGCCGGACATCTCGGCCGCATTCACGCCCGGATCCTTAAGACACTGGGCGACTTCGAGCTCGTCGCCGTGATCGATCCGGTCGAAGCGGCTCGCAACATGGTAGCCGAACAGTTCGGCGTCGCGGTCGACGACGATCATCGCCGCTGGCTCGATCGGGTCGACGCCGTCATCGTCGCCGCGCCGACGAAATTCCATCACGCAGTCACTCGCGATTTTCTCGAAGCGGGCATCCCGGCATTCGTCGAGAAGCCGATTTGCTCCTCGATCGAAGAAGCGGAAGAGCTCGTCGAGTGTGCGATGCTCCGTCGCCTGGCGTTGCAGGTCGGGCATGTCGAACGCTTCAATCCGGCTTGGAATGCGGTTCGGCCGCACCTCAACGCTCCCACGTACATCGAATGCGTCCGCGAAGGGGTGTTCAGCTTTCGCTCGACCGACGTCGGGGTCGTGCTCGATCTAATGATCCACGATATCGACCTCGTGCTCGACTTGGTGAAGTCGCGCGTCGTCGACGTCGAAGCTTGCGGCACGGCACTCCTCGGCTCGCGGGAAGACGTGGCCCATGCGCGCATCCGCTTCGAAAACGGCTGCATTGCCGTGCTGAACGCATCGCGGGTCAGTCATGTCGCCACGCGACAAATGAAAGTTCGCACCGCCGACACCATGGCGACCATCGACTTCAACAGCCGCACCGCTACGATGACGCGCATCCACGAGAGCCTGCTACGGGGCGATCTGGACGTCGAACGGCTCTCGCATGCAGAAAAGCTGCAAGTAAAGGAAGTCTTGCTCACGACGTTGCTCAAGCAAGAGACGCTCGAAGCGGCCCCGCGCGATGCCATCGCCGCGGAACTGCAGGACTTCAGCGAAGCGATTCGGACGGGCCGCCGCCCGACCGTGTCCGGCATCGACGGCTTGGAAGCGCTGCGAGTCGCGACGAAGGTCGTCGCTGCGATCCAAGGCCCGCAAGAAATGCCGACGCGCGAGACGAAGCCGAAGATCCTTACCGGCCCGCACTGGCACCTGCGCAGCAACGCGACGATGCCGCGGCGCGAAGCGGGCTAGGGTTCTTTCGACGCACGGCTACGCTAAGTCGCGGTCTTCGAACATCAGCAGCGACACTAAGAGCATGATGCCGGTGTAGAGGGCGCAGTAGAGCGTGGCCCAACCGAGATACGTGCCCCATTGCGCCACGGTGAGCACGGAGTCGCGGCCGGAGGCGATCGCGGCCTGAATGTTGAAGTGCTCGAGCACCGGCAGCAGCGTCGACAGAAATTGGCCGACGAACGCCACGATCGGCAGCTTCCCGATCGACGATTGCACCAACAGCGGTGTCATGTGGCCGACGACGTAGATCGTCGCGCAGATCAGCATGTTCGGGACCATCGCCAGGCGCGTGCTGATGGCGACGCTGATCGCCGTCATGACGATCGTTTCCAAGAAGCAGAGAAAGAGCGCCGGCGCGGTTTGAATCATCTCCGCTTGGCAGGCCATCCAGGCGGGGTCGGGCAACGAATTCTCGCGGGCCTCGAACTTCACCTTGTAGCTCGTCATCGCGAGAAAGAACGCTCCCATGATGATGTAATAGATCACGACCGGCATCAGCACGCCGAGCATCTTGCCGACGACGAACTCGCGCCGGCCGATCGGCTTCGAGAGGACCGTGAGCGCCGTACGACCGTCGACTTCTTCCGAAATCGAAACCGCGGCCGACGAGACCGCCAGAATGATCGAGAGGACCAGGATCATCATGAGCCCGGTGTCTTTCATCATCTTCAAGTCGTCGCCGAACGTGCTATAGGGCAAGAAGGCGGAGAAGCCGACGAGGAGAATTCCGAAGAAGATCACGGCGAAGAACAAGCTTTGCGAGACGCACTCTTTCGCCGTCGTGCGCACGACCGCTTCCACGCGCGGAAACAGCACGTACAGCAGGCGCCGGAAGCTCCACAACAGCGCAAGCTGCACCAACACGCCGGCGACGACGATCCACAGCGGGACGATCCAGTTGTACCAAACGCCGAACAAGATCATGGTTCTTAGTCTCGGTTGTGTTTATCCGCCCAGTGCCATCGAAAACCAGCGCCATCGAAAACTAGTGCTTGATCGAAAAGTCGGGGAATTCCGCCGCGGCGGCGACCGGCTCTTCGATGTCGATCGCGGTGATGTTGCGCTTCATCGTCTCGCCGAGCGCACAACAAAACCGCTCGACTTCGTCGGCCGCTCCTTCGGCAACCATCAGGACGCGGCCGTCGTCCAAGTTTTGCACGAAGCCGGTCACGCGAAAGCGGGCCGCCGTCTCGTGGGCCGTGAAGCGAAAGCCGACCCCTTGCACTCGGCCCGTGTAGCGAACCGTTTGCCGAATGGCTTCATTCGCGGTCGTTCTGTGTTCCGTCATCCTAGCGTCCTTACGTCGCGGCTCCGGACTGGTTGTCCGTTCTTTCGCAATCTATCCCCTGCGGTCGGTCGTAGACCAGGGGCGGCGCAGGGTTCTAACCGAACACTAACAAAACGGCCGGGGCAACCACGCTCCGCTCGCCATTTCCGCCGGTTTAATTCAGCACGACTTCTTCGAGCAGGCAGATCGCCGTCAGTTCGGCTCGCACGACCCACACTCGCTCTCGATTCACCGCCACGCCATGCTCGCGGCAGCGCACGATATATTGCTCGCGCGTCATGGTCGGCGTATCGCGTAGGTCGTGCGCATCGGCCTGGCGCAACACGACGAACTCGCCGTCGGCCGATTCCAGGTCGCCGATGTAGATGAACGACGTCTTCAGATCGAGCACGACGGTCCGGCCGGATAAGGTTTCGATGCCGCTCGTCATGACGATGTTTTAACCTGCACGAAGAAACGGAAAAGTCGAAGCCTAGGCCATCGCGAAAGCAACCGGCCGGGGATGCCGGCAGCCCCTTGCTACCTTAAGTTCTCGACACCTTCGCGACAACCGGCAGTCGGTCGAAGTAGCTTTGCGCAAGTTCGATTATGCGCCGATCTTGACCGCCCTGGACGTTTCTTCTACCGTCCCGCTCTATGCCGCAAATTAGTTCACTTCTTCGGATCAGCCTCATCGCCGCGACGTTGGCCGGCTCGGTGGCGCACGCGCAATCGGGCCCTCCGACGGCGGCCGCCAACCCGATGATGGGAACGGTCGACGGCCTGCTGCTGCTGAAGAACGGCGAGACGCTCGAAGGGCGGATCTCGCGCTCGGGCGACTATTACCTGCTCATCACGCCGACCGCGGAAATCCAAGTTCGCATTCGGGAAGTGGAAGCGGTTTGTCGCGACCTCGAAGAAGTGTTCGCCAAGAAACTGTCGCTCGTCAACGCCCGGAGCGCCGACTCTTATCTCGCACTCGCGCAGTGGTGCATCGATCGAGGATTGTACGGCCATGCGGCCCGCGCCCTTACCGACGCGATCCGCCTCGACGATCTTCATCCGCGCATCGCGCTGCTCGAGCGCCGAATGCAGGCCGCGATGTCGACGCCGCGCGCCGTGCCCACGCCGCCGAAGCCCGTTGCGCCGGCGTTCAACGACGAAGAACTCGATCGTGCGGCGAAAAGTATCGGCGCGGAGTCGCTGCATGAATTCACGGTTCGTGTGCAACCGCTGTTGATGAACTACTGTGCGACCGCGGGCTGCCACGGCCCACGCCCCGCGTCGACGTTTCACTTGGAACGAGCTTACCTCAACGAACGAACCGACCCGCGGACGGTGCGGGCGAACTTGCACGCGACGTTGAAACAAATCGATCGAGCGCAACCGAACAAGAGCCCGCTGCTGAATGTTCCGCTGACGGCGCACGGCGGGTCGAAGAAGCCGATCTTCAACGCACACAACGCAGAACATTTCCGGTCGCTGGCCGGCTGGGCGGCGCGTCTGCCGACGCAACGCAACGGGGTTCCCGTGCCGACGTCGGCCGATGTCGTGAGCGCGACGAATACCCTGCAACAACGGCTACCGATCGCGCCGCCGTCGACTCCGGCCACGACTGCTTCGGCCATGGATTCATCGGACCCGGCGAAGCTCAAAACGGCCGTGACGTTGGATGCCGCCGGAGCCGCGATTCCGCTGCCGATCGGGCCTTCGCCGGCGCCTACGACAAGCAGCTCGCCGACGAATGGACCAGCTACCAATGGGCCGCCGGCCAATTCGCCGGCCGGGATCGATCCGTTCGATCCCGACTTATTCAATCGGCGTCGCGAAGCGGAAAAGAAGTAGCCGGCGGGGACCTTCGTCGACTTCGGCACCGTGCGGTCGGCCGCCGTCAGGCTATCCAGTGCGGCGAGCGTTCGCTAAGGTCTGAGAACTACGCGGCGAACCTCTCTGCAGTGAACTTCTCTGCGGCAGCCGAACGGGCGAACGACGCGGAACCACGTTTTCCGAGAACTTACGATGGCTTGGATCTCCGACCCGGCGATTTGGATCGCCTTTCTCACCCTCACGATTCTCGAAATCGTGCTGGGGATCGACAACATCATTTTCATCTCGATCCTCGCGGGCAAGCTCCCTGCCGAGCAGCAAGGGCGGGCCCGCGTCACGGGGCTGATGCTCGCGACCGTGACGCGCGTCATGCTGTTGCTCGCGCTCGCTTGGCTCGTGCATCTCACGGATCCGCTATTCAAGGTCTTCGGCCATGAAATCTCCGGGCGCGATCTGATTCTGATTATCGGCGGGCTGTTCCTCGTCGGCAAAAGCACGCACGAAATTCATGAGAAGCTCGAAGGGGACGACGACCACGACTTCGTCGGTCGCAAGCCGTCGTTCCGAAGCGTGATCGTGCAGATCCTGTTGCTCGATATCGTCTTCTCGCTCGATTCCGTCATCACGGCGGTCGGCATGGTCGAACACGTCGGGGTGATGATCGCGGCCGTGATCGCGGCGATCGGCGTGATGCTGTTCGCGGCTCCCGCCATCAGCCGGTTCGTCGAAAAACATCCGACCGTGAAGATGCTGGCCCTGTCGTTCTTGCTGCTCATCGGCGTGACCCTCATCGCCGAAGGGTTCGACCAACATGTCTCGAAGGGGTATATCTACTTCGCGATGGGGTTCAGCATCTTCGTCGAACTATTGAACCAGCGGCTGACGAAGGCCGGCACGAAACCGGTCCGGCTGCACTCCAAAATCGACGACCCTTCGATCGCCGACTCGTAAAACATGCGGTTTGCCGCGACAAGTTGTCGTCCTGAACCGATTTACGAGCGAGGGTGCTACTCGGAATCGGTGCCGCAAGCTATCATCTTAAGGTTCCGCCTCATTGAGGGTCTTGAGGCTACTCGTACCTTTCGGAAGACGAGAATGAACCGGCATTTAGGTTCGCTGAAACTGTCTGCCGAGTCCGACGAAGCGCTCTCGGGCACTTACGTGCCGCGCTCGAAGCTGATTACGTGGCTAGCGAATCATTCGGACTCCGCGAACCAAAGATCGGCGCTGCGGCGCTACGGCACCGCCGCCGCCGCGATCGCCACGGCGTTTACCATCCGGTCTCTGCTCGAGCCTTATCTCGCCGGGCGCGTTTCTTACGGCTTCTTTCTGGTCGCCACGGTGTTCGTCGCGTGGCGTTGCGGCTTGGTCCCCGCCCTCGCATCGGCCGCCATCGGCGCGCTGTTGGGGAACTATTACTTCGAGTCTCCGGCCGATACTTTTTCGCTCGGGTTCTCTCCAAGCCTCTTCTCGTTTTCGGTCAGCCTGACGATCGGCGTCGTGACGGCGTTCGTGTGTGAATCGTTGCGGGCCGCGGCGATCGAAAACGGACGCCTCTACCGCCTCGCGCGCCAAGCAGACGCGCGTAAAGACGAGTTCCTCGCCATGCTCGCGCACGAGTTGCGCAACCCGATGGCCCCGTTGCGCAACGCTTTGTATCTGCTCGACGCCATCGGGCCGCACGAGCGCCAAGTCGAGCAGTTGCATCGGCTCATCGGAACCCAGGTGGCGCATTTGGTGCGCCTCGTCGACGACTTGCTCGATGTTTCGCGAATCACTTTAGGAAAAATCGATCTCCAGATCGAACGGGCGGAGTTCGGCAAGATCGTCGACTCGGCGATCAACGCCGTGCGACCGCTCATCACCGAGAAGCAACAAGACCTCCGGATTCGGTTGCCGGCCGAGAAGATCTACTTGAGCGCGGATGCGATGCGGCTGACGCAGGTCTTCACGAATCTCCTGCACAACGCGATGAAATTCACGGAGCCGACCGGCCGCATCTGGCTGACCGTCGAGACCACGCCGACGCTGCTCACGCTCCGCGTGCGCGACACGGGAGTCGGCATGACCGCCGACGAACTGACGCGTGCGTTCGACTTATTCGAGCAAGCGCACAACACGGTCGATCAAGCCAAGGGAGGCCTCGGCATCGGCCTAACGCTGGCCCGCAGCCTAGTCGAAATGCATGAAGGAACGATTTCGGCCGACAGCCCCGGCCCGAACTTAGGGACCGAGATCACGGTGCGGCTGCCGATCAAATCGCCCCCGCAAGATTCTTACGATTTAGAGTCGGACTCCGTGCCGCTGACGCCCGAGTTCCACCGCGACATGGTCGAGAGCGTGGAAGCCGGCGACGCTCGGCAACATCTCAAAGTCGTGGTGATCGACGACGTCGCGGCGACCGCATCGATCATGGCGAAGCTGCTGTTGTTTTGGAACCACGAAGCGAAAGTCTGCCACGACGGATTCGCAACCCTCGAAACGATCCGCACGTTCAAGCCGGACGTCGTGCTGACCGACATCGGCTTGCCGCAGATGAACGGTTATCAACTCGCGGAAGAGATCCGCCGCCTCCCCGGCTTGAGCGATGTGACGATCATCGCGATCAGCGGCTACGGCCAAGCCTCGGACATTCAACGCTCGCGCGCCGCCGGCTTGGCCTATCACCTGACGAAGCCGATCGATCCCGTGGAGCTGAAAGCCATTCTCGAAGGGCTCAAGCCGGCCGGCGTCAACGTTACGGAATGAAATCTTCGTCGGCTTGAAGATCGCAAGCGAAAGCCGCGAGCAAGTCGGCCGCGCGATCGATATCGTCGAGCGAGATTACTTCCACCGGGCTGTGCATGTAGCGATTTGGAATGCTGACGAGTCCCGTCGCCACACCGCCGCGCGAAGTTTGCATGACGTTGGCATCGGTCCCGGTAGCACGACCCGACGCGGCGGGCTGGTAGACGATGCCCGACGCTTCGGCGATCTTCATCAACCGCTCGACGACCACGGGGCTCATGTTCGGCCCGCGAAACACGACCGGACCGGCGCCGACTTTGATATCGCCGTCTTGCTTCTTATCCATCGTCGGGCAATCGGTGGCGTGAGTCACATCGACCGCGATCCCGACATGCGGGTCGACGGTGTAGGTGCTGGTTTGCGCCCCGCGCAGGCCGATCTCTTCGGCTACGGTCGAAACGGAATACAGCGCACAATTGAGCGACTTTTGCGACGCGCGGCGGAAGGCCTCCATCACGACCCACAGGCCGGTTCGGTTGTCCATCGCCGTCGACGACGCGAGATTGTTGAGCATCGGACGGAAGCCGAGCTCCATCGTGATCGGGTCGCCGATCTTCACGTGCGAGGCGGTCTCTTCTTTGTTCTTTGCACCGATGTCGATCCACAGATCCTTCACTTTCACCGCGACGCGCCGTTCTTCATCGCTCAGCAGATGGATCGGCTTGCGCGCCGTGACGCCGTTGAGCGGGCCGGTCGACGTCCACACGACGAGCTTCTGACCGATGAGCACTTGCGGATCCCAGCCGCCGATCGTCGCGGCGTAGATAAAACCTTCGGCGTCGATGTAGTTCACCAGCATGCCGATCTGATCGCAGTGGCCGGCGAACATCAGCCGCAACGGCGCTTGCTTGTTCTTCACCGCATAGACGTTGCCGTGGCGATCGGTCGAAACTTCATCCGCGAACGAAGCCATGTACTTGCGCACGACCGCTTGCACCGGCTGCTCGAAGCCGGAAGGGCTCGGAGCGTCGAGAAGTTGTTTGAAGAAGTCGAGGGCGGAAGAGTCCATGAGGGATCGGGGGGCAGGGGTCGGGGGTCAGTTTAGGAGGGCGTTGAGCGCTTGATCTAAATCTTGTTTCAAGTCGTCGAAGTGTTCTAGGCCGACGGAAAGGCGAATGAGGCCGTCGGTGATTCCGTGCTTCAGGCGATCGGCCGGGGCGTAGCTGGCGTGCGACATGCTCGCCGGTTGCTCGATGAGCGACTCGACCGCGCCGAGGCTCACCGCGAGTTGAAAGAGCTTCGTCGACTCGCAAACTTGCTTGACTTGCGCAAACGTGCCGGCGGCTTCGAACGTGAGCATCGCACCGTAGCCGTCGTGCATTTGCTTCGCGGCGATCGCATGGCCGGGATGGCTCGACAGGCCCGGATAGAAGACGCGCGCCACGCGAGGATCGGCCGCGAGAAACTCGGCGAGGCGTTGGGCCGTGCGGCTTTGCTCGCGCACGCGCAGTTCGAGCGTCTTGAGCCCTCGCGAACAAAGGAACGCCTCGAACGGCCCCATCACGGCCCCGGTCGCGTTCTGGTTGAAATAGAGCCGCTTGAAGAGCTCCGGATCGCGCACCACGAGCGCTCCGCCGAGCAAATCGCTATGGCCGCCGAGATACTTCGTGGCCGAATGCATCACGATGTCGACGCCGAGCTCGAGCGGCCGCGTGAGGACCGGCGTGGCGAACGTGCTGTCGATGCCGACCAGCGCCCCATGGCGATGCGCAATCTCGGCGCAAGCCGCGATATCCGAGATCGACATCAGCGGATTGCCGGGACTTTCCAGCCAGAGCAGCTTCGTCTGCGGCGTGAAGGCGCGCTCTAAGGCCGCGAGATCGGTCGTGTCGACGAGCGACGTCGTGATGCCCGACCGATCGACGATCTTGTGCAACAAGCGATAAGTGCCGCCGTAGATATCGGCCCCGGCGACGACATGCTCGCCGCTTGCCAGCAGCATCATCACGCAATGAGTCGCCGCCATGCCCGAGGCGAAAGCCAGCGCTCCGCAGCCCGACTCGAGCGAGGCGAGCGTGGTCTCGAAGGCCTTGCGCGTCGGATTGCCGGAGCGCGAATAATCGAACTCGCGCCACTCGCCGGCATGGTGTTGCACGAACGTACTGGCAATATGAATCGGCGGCACCACAGCCCCGGTCGCCGGATCGTTGTCTTGGCCGACGTGAATCGCGCGGGTGCGGAAAGACCAGTCTCGTTCGTCCATCGATAACCACACATTTCTAAAAAACAGTCGCTTCACTTGCCGTTCGTTTGTACCCTATTCGCGTCAACCTTCCAATCGGCCTGAGCGGATTCAGCCTCCGCAGCCCTACGCCACATGATCGAGCCGGCAACCCATGTTCGAAAACGGATTCGTCTTCATATTCGTGCTCTTCTTCCTCTTCGTCATCGGGATTGGGATCTGGGCCTATCGAGCGAACATGAAGCGCATGGCGGCCCTGCGCCTGTGGGCTGCCGAGCGGCGCTTTCGTCTTTCCGAAACGAAGAATCGAGGCTTGGAACTTCGCTTCCCGGAGTTCGCCTGCCTGCGCGAAGGAAGCCGGCGGTACGGCGAAAACGTGCTCGAAGGAACCTTTCGCGAGCGAAGCTTCACGGCGTTCGAGTACCACTACGAAACCTACTCGACCGATAAAGACGGCAAGACGCAAACGAACCATCACAGCTTTGCGGTGGTCGTCGTCGAGTCGCCGCTGCGGCTCAAGCCTCTTTGGATTCGCCGGGAAAATTTCTTCGATAAGATCGGCAGTTTCATCGGCTTCGACGACATCAATTTCGAATCGGGAGAATTCAGCAGACGCTACCATGTGTCGGCACAGGATCGTCGCTGGGCCTTCGATGTGTTGCATCAACATGCCATCGAGTTTCTACTGCAAGCGCCGGACAAACTCTCGCTGGAAATGCAAGCGACCGGGGTGATGGGTCGAGGCGTTCGCCCGACTCCCGACGAATACGAAGCGAGCTTGAACACGATCGTCGGGCTATTGGAAATGCTGCCGCGCTCCGTGATCGAGGAATTGAAAGACGGCCGGTAATCGCTCCCCGCCATTCGCATTGCAGTTTCCCAACTCGGATAACACCCCTTATGACTAGCGACGTCACGACCTGGATCTTCGGCGGCCTCCTGCTGCTCATCGCGATTTGGGTCGCCGTGCTCTACAACGGCCTCGTGCGGCACGTGAACTACTGCAAAGACTCGTGGGCCGATATCGATACGGAGTTGAAGCGCCGTCACGACTTGATTCCGAATCTCGTGGAGACGGTGCGGGGCTATGCCCAGCACGAAGAGCAATTGCTCGCGCGTGTCACGGCGGCCCGCAACGCGGCGGCGTCGAACGACGGCCCGGCGCGAAGCCACGCCGTCGACGAGACGGCGTTATCGGGCGAAGTGCGCCGGTTGGTCGCAGTGGCGGAGCGGTATCCGGATCTCAAAGCCGACCGCAACTTTCTGGAATTGCAAACGGAGCTGACCACCACGGAAGACCGCATTCAGCGGGCACGCCGTTTCTACAATGCCAACGTGCGCGATCTGAACACGCGCGTCGAAGTGATTCCGTCGAACATCGTCGCCGGGATGTTCGGCTTCACGCGGCGCGACTATTTCGAGATCGAATACGCCGCTGAACGCGAAGCACCGCGCGTGAGCGTGTGAACCGGCGCAAACAAAAACGCCTCGAACCGAAAACGATTCGAGGCGTTTGAGTTTTTGTGAGCTTCGTCGCCGAGACTTCTACAAGCCGGGCCGGTCGTCGAAAGGGCCACCTGCGACGACTTCTCGGCCCGCACCTCTCCGGAGTCGAACGGTAAGCTTGTGTCGCGCGGTAGGTCGGCGATCCGATTCCTACTTCGCGAAGCCGAACCGTGCGTGCAACGACTTAACGGCGAACCTTACTTGACCATGTCCTTCAAGGTCTTCAGGGCGACGATGCGCACCTTGTTGTAAGCAGGCTTGGCGGGAATGTCGCGGGTTTCGCCTGGCTTGAACGGATTCGGAACGTTCTTCTGAGCCGGACGAGCGGCAACCTTCTTCTTGTTGATCTTGAGCAAACCGCCCGGGAGCTTGAAGACGCCGGCACCCTTGGTGACGTTCTTCTTGATCTCGGCGCCGAGTGCGTCGAAGACGGCGGCCACTTGCTTCTTGGTCAGACCGGTGGCGGTCGCCAAGTTGTTCAGAACTTCACTTTGCGTGGGAGCCTTTACGGTGGTCTTCGCCATGATTGGGTGTCCTCCTTGGAGATGAAACGGGGATGAATGATTTTGTCCGTCCGAATGTTGGGACCGGGAAGATTTATAACTTGCCCGGAGAAAAATCAATCCAAAAACCCGGGAAATACGGTGCATTTGTCAAATTGAGGTCGAAAAACCTCGGGAAACAACGAAGTTCGCCCCTCTCAGACCGGCTCGCGCAGCCGCCACGCGAAAGCGGTGGGCACCATTTCGAGTTGGTTTCGGATCGTTTTGCATCTGCGACACGCTGTGCGACTTCACCGCGCTGCGCAGCGAACAGCGCACTGAACAGCGCGACGAACTCTGCGGCGAACTTCGCAACGACGCGCCACGTATACCGGATTTGCTTGTCCGTAGTTTTGACACGGTGTAAGATATTGAAATATCGGCGCTTAGAGCTTTTTGGCACCGGTGAATACGTCGAAAGCTCGCGTTCGGCGAGAGCGGTCTTGCGCAAGACGGTTGCGAAGATGCGGCGATCATCTCAGGAGGGAACTTGAATGAAGACGAAGCATCGTTCGAACATTCGGCACGCGCGATCGAGCCTGATTGCCGGGGCCGCGCTGCTCCTCTTCGGCCTCAATTTCAGCCTCAACGCGAACAGTGTCCTCAGCCCTAACACTGCCACGGGGCAAGAAACCACTCCGAAAAAAGCCGCGGAAGCGCCGGCTGCGGAGAAGCCCGCGGAAAAGCCAACTGAAAAGCCTACCGAGAAGAAGCCCGAAGCCCCCGCCCCGGCGAAGCCCGCCGTTGCGGCTCCGGCGCAAATGCAGATCCAAGTGCAAGGGGGTGCCGGCGGGGTCATCATTCAGGGCAACGTGCAAGTCAAAGGGAACGTGCAGATCAACGGCGGCAAGGTCGTCGTCAACGGCAACGCCTTCGCCGTGAATGCCGATGGCACGACGACGCCCGAAGACACCGTGTTTCGCGATCCGCCCCGTCCGCTGTTGCAACGCTTCAAGCGGAGCGAAACGCTCATCGAAGAGAAGCGGTACGCGGAAGCGGTCGAAGAACTCGGCGAAATCCTCGAAGAGCCGGAAGACTATTCGTACAACTTCGATAACGAAGGCTCGACCCGTCGGAGCCTGAAAGGGGAAGCGCTGCGCCGCATCGGAGCGCTGCCGGACGAAGGGCGCGCCGCCTACGAATTGCAGTACGGCGCAAAGGCCAAGCAGTTGCTCGAGAAAGCGATTCAAACCGGCGACGAGCGCGGGCTCGCCGAGGTCTCACGGCGCTACTTCCACACCACGGCCGGATACCAAGCGACTTACTTGCTCGGCATGCACCATCTCGACCACGATCGGCCGCTCGCCGCGGCGTTGAGCTTGCGGCGGTTGAAGGACGTGGCGAACGTCGCCACGCAGTACGAACCGGAACTCTCGCTGAAGCTCGCCACGAGTTGGGCCCGCGCCGGTGCCGCGTTCAACGCCACGAGCGTCCTAACGGCGGCGAAGCAAAACTTCCCGAGCGCCGAATTCGCCGTCGCCGGAGAATCGCGGCGCTGGTTCGGCCGGTTGGAACAACCGATGGATTGGCTTGCCAAAAGCACGCTCGCTGCGATTCCCTCCGCAATCGACGCGACGGCGCGCATCGCGCAATGGGCCGTGTATCGAGGCGATGCGGCGCGCAACGCCGCCGGAACCGGCGGGAGCCCACTGTTGAATCGGCGTTGGGCCGTGCCGTTTGCGAATCATCCCGATATCGAGAAGCTCATCGAAAGCCTGCGCAAGTCGCACAACGAACGGGATCTCGCGTTGCTCCCCGCTACGCATCCGCTCGCCGTCGACGACGTCGTGCTGATGCGCAGCCTGACCGGCCTTACGGCGGTCGACTTCCGCACCGGCAAGCGCATCTGGCACGGAGCCGGCGACGAATACGCGGAAGGCCTACTTGCGAACAACTCCCTCTCCGCGAATCGCCAAGATCAGCAGCCGAGCCCGTTGGCGATGCTGGTCGATGAGCGATTGTGGCGTGATGCGGCCTACGGCATTTTCAGCAGCGATAGTAGTCGGGCCTACTGCGTCGAAGATCAGAGCAACCAGCAGCAAGACGCTCAAGTTCAGCGCATGGTCATTCAAGCCGGCGGCCGGCGCATCTCCGGCATGGGGAACATTCCCTCCTCCAATCGCCTCGCGGCTTACGAACTTGCCAGCGAAGGAAAGCTCGTCTGGGAAATCGGCGGGCCGTACGGCATGCAAGACCCGAACCTAGCCGACACGTTTTTCCTCGGCGCTCCTTTGCCGCTCGGCGATCGGCTTTATGTCTTGGCCGAGACGAAAGGGGAGATCCGGTTGATCGTGCTGCATGCCGCGACGGGCAAGTTCGATTGGGCGCAACAACTGGCCGTCGCCAACGAAGCGGCCGATATGAATCTCCGCCGGACCTGCGGGCTCTCCCCTTCGTATTCCGACGGCGTTCTCATCTGCCCGACCGCGCTCGGAGCGATCGTCGCCGTCGACGTGAACGACCGTTCGCTCCTATGGGGTTTCCAATATCCTCGCGCCGGCATCAGCACGCGCAACCAAGTCTTCATGGCTTGGCAAATGAACGGCCGAAGCACGCCGACCGACAACACCGATGGGAGCGCGATCGTCGTCGCGACGAGCGCCGTCGTCGCCTACGATCTCGCCGACGGTAAACAAAAATGGTCGGCCTCGTTACCCGAAGCCGCGAAGCCGAGCGGCCGCGGGTTCTTCAACGGCAAACTCTTGTTCTTGCCGCTGTCGTCGGCCGAAGTCGCCTCGCTCGATATCGAGGCGGGTCTCTTTACGGCCCGCAGCAAGTCCCGCTCGGCGAACGTGCCGGGCAATCTAATTTGCTATCGCGGCGCGGTGATCTCGCAAGGGACCGGCGGTCTCGAATGCTTCTTCCAATTGGAAGACCTGCGGAAGGAAGTGAAAGACAAACTCGCGGCGACTCCGGAAGATCCGGCCGCGCTGACATCGAGCGGCGAGCTGCTGCTGGACGAAGGCAAAGTCGCCGAAGCGATCGACGTGCTGCGCAGCGCCTACCGCAAGAAAGAAGATCCTCGCACGCGCGATCTCTTCCTCGATGCGCTCTTGGAAGGGCTCGCCTCCGGTCTCGCCGCGAACACGGCGAACCTCGCCGACCTGGAAGCGCTCGCCATCGGCTCCGGCAAGGAAGAGGCCTACTACCGTCAACGCGCCCTGGCCCATGAGAAGGCCGGCGACAAACTCAAGGCGTTGGAGCAATACCTGAGGCTCGTCGACGGCGCCAAGCTGTCGGATGATACGCTGCGTACTTCCGCGAACCTGATCTCGATCAGCCGGCCGCGCTGGATTCGGGCCCGGCTCGATGCCTTCGCTTCGTCGAAAGACGATCCGGCGCTCGTGACCGCGCTGCAACAAGAGATCGAACGTCGCCGCACGGCCGCGCTCGCCTCCGACGACGTGGCGCAAATGCGCCGCTTCCTCGACTACTTCGGCGACCACGCGGCGGCCGATGCTTTGCGCATCAAGCTCTCCGGACGCTTGGTTCAGACCGACGCCTTGCTCGAAGCCGAGAACTTGTTGCGGGCCGTCGTGAAGTCGACCGATGCCGCGCTGGCCCGCGAAGCGACCGCGCGGCTCGCGCGCTTGCTCGTCGAAAAAGGACGACGGGACGATGCCTCGGTCTACCTCGAACGCTTGACCGGCCCCTGGGCTACCGAGATTTGTCTGGAAGAGAAGAACGGCCGCGACTTCGTCGCCGCGCTGCTCGGCGCCGATGCCGGAAAAGCGACCACCGCGCACGACTGGCCGAACGGCAAGGTCGACGTTTCCGAAGTTCGCGCGCAAACGGGGGTTTCGTTCCGCACGTTCCCCCTGGAGTTCCGCGGCGAGCGGGGGCCGTATTTCGGCCGCTCGGTGATCGAGATGGATCAGCCGCAACAGGCCCTCGTCGGACATGATGAATACGGCATCGAGCGGTGGCGCGTCTCGCTGAGCGAGCCGAGCCGGCGTGGGATCAATCAGGTCAACCCGATGGTGAGCCACATTCGGGCCGACGGCCATCTGATCGTCGTCTCCGTGGGGCATGAACTCATCGCGATCGACACGCTCGGCACCGGCGGGCGCGGCACCAGCAAAGTGCTCTGGCGGCAAGACCTGACGGAAACGCTGCCGGGCATGGGAAACAACTTCATTCAACAAGTCCATCTGCGCAACGTGCAGATGAACTGGGGCGTGCAACGCTTCTTCGCACAAACTCCCGACGGCAACCCGATCGGCATGTCGGGCCCGGCGACGTTGCGCTACGTTTCGTTCTTGCGACGCAAGGCGCTGCACGTGGTCGACCCCTTGACCGGCAAGACGCTCTGGATCCGGCACGATATCGACCCGGCTGCCGAGATTTTCGGCGACGAAGAGTTCCTGTTCGTTTCGCCCCCCAACAGCGACCAAACGCTCGTGCTGCGCGCGTCGGACGGCGAGCAAGTGAAGATCGTGTCGCTGCCGAAGGTCGAAGAACGGGTCGCTGCGTACGGTCGGAAGTTGTTGAGTTGGAGGCTCGAAGCCGGCAAGCCGCAGTTGGCGCTGCGCGACATGTTCACCGAAGAGACGCTCTGGAAGCATCAATACACCGTCGGTGCGAAGCTCTGGCCGCTCGGCACCGACGAAGTCGGCGTGATGGATCGCAAAGGGGCGTTTCAGATCGTGGCGACGAACGACGGTTCGCATCGCCTGCAAGCGACGGTTCCGGCGGAACAAAACCTTTCCGAGATCTACGTCTTCCGCGCTCCCGGCAGCTATTTGCTGCTCACGAACGGCCCGCATCGCCAGCGCGACGGCGTGAACATCCAAGCCGTGCCGGGCGGGTTCAACAATCCGCTTATCAACGGCAACCTCTACGGCTTCGACCGGAAAACGCAAAAGCAACTCTATCAAACGCGCATCGAGGCCTACGGCTTAACCCTGCATCAGCCGGAAGGAATTCCGATGATGGTCTTCGCGTCGCAGATTTACGAGAACCCGCGCAACGGTCAAGTTCGTCCGCCGCAAGCGGTGATGCTCTGCATCGACAAGCGAACCGGTCGCGTGCTCTACGACAAACGCCTCACCGCGCCGATCAACATGATCGATCTCGTCGGCGAGCCGGAGAAGAACGCCGTCGTGTTGAAGACGATGCGCAACACGATGCGGTTCACGTTCAGCGAAGAGCCGTGGTCCGATCCGATCACGCAACCGGATCCGAGCTATAAGGGAATCGGAGCCAAACCGGAGCCCGGGCCGGCAAACGTCGGCAAGGCGCTCGGCGAATCGGCCGAAGGGCTCGGCAAAGTGCTGCGCGATGCCCAGAAGGAACTCGACAAGCTGCCGAAAGCAACGGGCACGGCAAACAACGCCAAGCCGGCAGGCAATGTGAAACCGGCGGACGGGCCGAAGCCATCCGGCTCCGGTACCGCCCCGATACCGGCGAAAAAGGAATAACATGAACTCACGGATGCTGAAATCGTTCGTCGTGATCGTTGCGATCGGGGGCTTGGCGCCGGCGGCTTCGCCATGCCGAGCCGCCGCAGGACCCGAGCGCGAGAAATGGGAACGGGTCGTCGAGAAAGGTCTCGATTGGCTCGCCGCACGGCAGTCGACGCAAGGGCATTGGACCGCGAACGACGGCCACTACCCGACGGCGATGACGGCGCTTGCCGGCATGGCATTCCTCTGCGAAGGCTCTACCACGACGCAAGGCAAGCACGCGAAGAACGTCCGCGCCGCGGTCGACTACTTGATCAGTCGCAGCCGGAAGAACGGGCTCATCGGCGATCCCGCAGGGGACGATCGCTACACCTACGGCCACGGCTACTCGATGATGTTTCTCTCGCAGGTGCTCGGCGAAGAGGAAGACCTCGAACGTCGGCAAGAGTTGATGGACGTGCTGGTGAAAGCCGTGCAGTTCACCGGCGAGGCCCAAACCCAAGCCGGCGGCTGGGGCTACGTGAGCGCGAAAGACGGCAGCAACTTCGACGAAGGCTCGACCACGATCACGCAAGTGCAAGGGCTTCGGGGCTGCCGCAACGCGGGGGTGCCCGTGCCGGATAAGATCATCGACAAAGCGGTGGAATACATTCGCAAATGCACCCTGCCGGATGGTGGAGTGCAATACAGCTCGCAAGGAGGCGGCGGACGTCCGGCGATCACCGCGGCGGCCATCGCGTGCTTGTTCAACGCCGGCGAATACGACAGCGGATACGTGCCGAAGCTGCTCGACTACTGTAAGAAGAACCTCAGCAATATCCAAAACGAAGGCTTCGGGCATTGGCATTACGCCCATTACTACTACTCGCAGGTTTGCTACCGCGAGGGGGACGAAATGTGGAAGGCCTATCGCGAGAAGATCTTCGCCCGTTTGATTTCCGAAGCCGGCGCCGACGGCTCGTGGAGCCAAGGATACATCGGCACCGTCTATACCACGGCCGTGAATCTGACTATTCTGCAGCTAGAGCTGAACGCCTTGCCGATCTACCAACGCTAAGCGTTCGCGCCCCTCGATCCATTAAGCTTTCCCGCCTCGCGCTACGACCACCTCGAACTTACCCGCCTAATCTTCCGAAAGGATCGAAATAGATGAGCCAGGAGCCTGACGAAGGCGCACTTGAACTCACCGCCGAAGCCTCGGCCGCGGTCGCCAAACTAGGCGCCGCTCGCAGCCGGATCATGGAACAACTCTCCACCGTGATCGTCGGTCAGACCAACGTCATCGAAGAATTGCTGATCTCGATCTTCAGCCGAGGCCACTGCTTGCTCGAAGGAGTGCCGGGCCTCGCTAAGACCTTGATGGTCAGCACCCTCGCGCAAACGATGAACCTCTCGTTCAGCCGCATTCAGTTCACCCCGGACCTGATGCCGGCCGACATCACCGGCACGGAAATCCTCGATCAAAACGACGGCGGCAAGCGCGACTTCCGCTTCCTCGAAGGTCCGCTGTTCGCCAACATCGTGCTCGCCGACGAAATCAACCGTACGCCGCCGAAGACGCAAGCCGCGTTGCTCGAATCGATGCAAGAGCGCCAAGTGACGGTCGGTCGCGTGCGCCATAAGCTGCCCGACCCGTTCTTCGTCTTGGCGACGCAAAACCCCATCGAGCAAGACGGCACCTATCCGCTGCCGGAAGCGCAACAAGACCGCTTCATGCTCAAGGTCTATGTCGAGTATCCGTCGTTTCAAGAAGAGTTCGAGATCGCGAAGCGCACGACCGGCGCCGCGTCGAGCCCCGTGCAGGCCGTCCTCTCGGGCGAAGAGATCATTCTCTTACAGCAGTTGGTGCGCGAGGTGCCGATCTCCGATCACTTGGTGCGTTACTGCCTCGCGCTGATTCGCCAAACCCGCCCGCACGAACCGGAAACGCCGAGCTTCATCCGCGACCAAGTCTCTTGGGGCGCCGGACCGCGAGCCGTGCAGAACTTGATCCTCGGCGCGAAGGCCCGGGCCTTGCTCTACGGCCGAACGCACGTGACCGAAACCGATCTCCAGGCTCTCGCCAAGCCGGTGTTGAGGCATCGCTTGGTCGTCAACTTCGCCGCCGAAAGCGAAGGGGTGACGTCCGACAAGGTGGTCGAACGGCTGCTCGAAAACACTCCCTCCAAAGAAGATGAGCTGACACGCGATGTCCGATTCCAAAAGATTTTTGCATCCTGAGGCGATCCAGCGCATCGGGCGCATGGATCTTCGGGCTCGGCATATCGTCGAAGGGTTTCTCTCGGGCGAGCATCGGAGTCCGTACTTCGGGCAATCGATCGAGTTCGTGCAGCACCGCGAATACGTCGCCGGCGACGATCTGCGCCGCGTCGATTGGAAGGTCTGGGCCAAGCAAGATAAGTATTACATCAAGCAATACGAGGAAGAGACGAACCTGCGCGCCACGCTCGTCGTCGACGTCTCGGCCGGCATGCAATACGGCTCGGGACCGCTCAATAAATACGAATATGCCTCGACGATCGCCGCAAGCCTCGCGTACTTGCTACTCCGCCGGCAAGACGCGGTCGGCTGCATTTCGTTCGATGAAAAGGTGCGGCGCACCGTGCCGATCAAGAGCCGCATGAACCATCTGCAATCGGTGATCGGCGCACTCGACGCCAGCGCGCCGCGCGACAAGACGGATCTGTTCGGCATCCTGAATCATGTCGCCAACGAAGTGCCGCGCCGAGGCATGGTCGCGATCATCAGCGACTTGTTCGCCGATCGCGCGGGGCTCATCAAAGGCCTTCGCTTGCTTCGTCGCCGGGGGCACGACGTCATGGTCTTTCACGTGATGGACGACGACGAGCTCGATTTCAACTTCGACGGCGCAACCCGCTTCGAGGGGCTGGAGACCATCGACCAGCTCAACTGCAATCCCCGCGCGCTGCGCGAAGGCTACATGGAAGCGATGCACGGGTTTCTCGATGAAGTTCGCCGCGGCTGCTCCCAAAACGCCTGCGACTACGCCCTGATCCGCACCAGCCAACCGCTCGACGCCGCGCTTGCCGCCTACCTCAGCAGCCGCCTCGGCATGCACCACCGTAACTAAACGAAACGCCCGTTCGCCACTCGATCTTTCCGCCACGCTCCGCTCTCTCGCCGCCGAACTCCTTTCTTCATGCCGACTTTTTTGAATCAACCGCTGCTCTGGGGCCTCGGCATCGTCGCCGCCCCGGTGATCATCCACATGATCAACATGCTGCGGCACAAGCGCGTGAAATGGGCGGCGATGGAATTCCTCCTCGCGAGCCAACGGAAGCACAGCACTTGGATTCGGTTGAAGGAACTCCTTCTGCTGCTGTTGCGCATGGCGGCGGTAGCGGCCGTGGTAATGATCGTCGCTCGGCCCCGGCTCGACGGCTCCGTCGGCAAGCGACTCGGCGACGTCACGACGCACCACATCGTGCTGCTCGACGACAGCTTCTCGATGAGCGACCGCTTCGCCGAGCGCAACGTGTTCGACGAAGCGAAGGCCGCCGTAGAGCGGATCGCTTCGACGGCCTTAGAAGAATCGTCGGCGCAGACGTTTACGCTGCTCCGCGCGTCGCGCGCCTCGGCAGCCGGCCCGAAGCCGGACATTCTCGAAGAGCTCGTCAACTCCGACTTCGTCTTCAAAGATCGCCCCGATCGGAAGCTGAATCGCGTGCTCGAGCCGCTCGCGCCGTCCGATTCGGCGGTCGGCCCGGAAGCGTGCCTGAAGGCGTTGTCGTCGTTGTTGAAATCGAAGGAGTCGGAAGAGCGCGTGATCTACATCGTCTCCGATTTCCGCGCGAAGGATTGGCGCGACATTTCCGACCTCCGCACGCTGCTCGGAGCGCAGGAAAAGAAATCGGCGCAGATCTACTTCATCCGCTGCGCCGATGCCGATCGTCCGAACCTCGCCGTCGCCTCGCTGCAACCGCAGTCGGGCACGGTCGCCGCGGGAATTCATTTCTACATGCAAGTCGAGGTGACGAACTTCGGCACGACGACGGCCGAGAAGACCGCGGTCGAGATTCGTTCCGACGGCGCCTCGGGAGGCGTCGTGTTCCTCGAAGCGATTCCGCCCGGCAAGACCGTGCGAGGGACCTTTCCGGTGTACTTCTCCGATCCGGGCGAGCACCTTGTTTCGGTCAGTCTCGAGGCCGACGCCGTCGATGCCGACAATCGCCGTTACGCGGCGCTGCACCTTCCGGCCGAGATGCCGGTGCTGCTGATCGACGGCGAAGCGGAATCGCCCGATGCCGCGGCGATCGCTTGGGCGCTCGCGCCCCCGGGCCCGGTGCGCAGCGGCATCGCGCCTCGTCGGCAAGCCCCCGCCTACTTGAACGACGCCGAGAAGAACCCGCTCGGCGGATTCCGCTCGATCTACCTCGTGAACGTGCCGAAGCTCGATGCCGCAGCGGTGCGCAACTTGGAAGCCTACGTTCGCGCGGGAGGAGGCCTAGCGTTCGTCGTCGGCGATCGTGCCTCGGCGCAGTTCTATAACGAAAGCCTGTATCGCGACGGCGAAGGCCTGTTCCCCGCTCCGCTCGATTCCGAGAAGCCGCTGTTCCGCGATCGCGAAGCGAAGGCTTCCGACGTCGCGGCGAGCACCCATCCGATCTTCAAGCATTTCGCCGACGAGCAGAACAGCCGGCTCTATCAGTGGACGGTCGACAAATACTTCGGCGTCCGCGATGATTGGACTCCGGAGGTCGCCGCGAAGTCGCTGGCCTCGGTGATCGTGAAGCTGCGCAACGGCGCGCCGCTGGCCGTCGAAAAGCCGTTCGGCAAAGGGCGCGTCGTCGCCTTGCTGACGAAGCCGAGCCGGCCGTGGAGCGATTGGATGTACGATAATCCGAGCTTCATCGTCGCGATGCTCGAGTTGCAGTCTTACATTTCGTCGCGCGAACACGCCGGCGATGAAAGTCTCGTCGGCACGCCGATCGCCTGGACTCTCGACCCGAAATCGTATGATCCGGAAGTGCGCTTCCTCGCTCCCGGCGCTTCGGAAAGCACGGCCGTCGTCGTGCAAGCCGCGATCGCACCCCAAGGCCTCAAGGTGGAATTCGCCGATACGAGCACGGCCGGCTTTTATCGAACCGAACTTACGAAAACCGATCGGACCAGCGAACTTCGCCACTCGGCCCGCAACGTCGACTCCGACGAAGGGGAGCTACGCCGCATCGACGACGACACGCTGCGCGAGCAACTCGCCGGCATTAAGGTCAACTTCCGTCGGGCCGATCGAATCCAACTGTCGGAAAGCGAGAATTCGTCGTCGAACATGAGCACGGCGATTCTCTATGCCCTGGCGATCTTGCTGATCGGGGAACAAGCGCTCGCGTATTCGGCTGCGTACCATCCGTCGACCGCGAGCATCGTGCGCAAGGGAGCGGTCGCATGAACGCTCTCACCCTGCTAGCCGCCGATTCCGTCGTCCGAACGACCTTTCAATGGGGTCGCATTCGGGCACCCGAAGATTGGCTGTTGCCGATCGCCGTGACGGCTTTGTTGCTCGGGTATGTGTGGTGGATGTATCGTCGCGACACGCGGGCCTTGCATCCGGCGCTTTCCCTCTTTCTGGTGCTGTTGCGAACGCTGACGTTCATCGGCTTGTTGGCCGTGTGGTTGCAACCGCAATGGCGCAACGAGGAAGACGTCGTGACTCCGTCGCGCGTGGTGGTGCTCGTCGACTCGAGCCTGAGCATGGCGGAAGCCGCTCGCGATGCCGCTCCCGGCGCTGCCTCGGCACCCGCCGTTGCGGCCTCCGAATCGGCGGGCATCGCTCCCGGCTCGCGCTCGGCCGAGGCCTTGCGACTGTTGAAGTCGCCGCTGCTCGACGAGATCGCCCCACGCGGAGCCGAAACGAGGCTCGGCGAAGCGCTGGCTCAGACGTTGTTCGATCAACGGGCCGCGCCGCTTTCCGGCATCGTGCTCCTTTCCGACGGCGGGCAAAACACGGGGGTCGAACCGCTCGACGCCCTCACGCGAGCCCGCCTCGATCACTTGCCCGTCCCGCCGATCGAAGCGGTCGGGCTCGGGTCTTCGGAAGAGTTGAAGAACGTCCGGATTCAAGACGTCGCCGCGCCGGCCCGCACGTATCCGAACGACGAGTTCGGCGTGAAGGCTTATCTCCAGGCTCAAGGGATGGCCGGCCGCACGGTGACGGTCGAGCTCACTTGGCGCGAAGCGACGGCGGGAAAGCCGGATGCCAATGCCGCTCCGAAGCCGCCGCTGGCGCAGCTGACGAAGCAAGTGGCGCTGCCGGCCGACGGCAAGCCGATCGGGGTCGACTTTACGCTCAAGCCGACGCAACTCGGCCGGACGACGGTGCAAGTAAGCATCAAGAACCCGCCGGCCGACGATCACAACAAGTTCGACAACGTGCTCGATGCCGACGTCGAAATCAGCGAGCGGCGCAATAAGATTTTGCTGTTCGCTTCCGCGGCGACGCGCGAGTACCAGTTCCTTCGCAACCAGTTGCAACGTATTCTGCGGAGCGACGGCTCGAAGGACAAAGAGTTCATCGTCGACATCTATCTGCAAACCGGCAGCGAAGGGATCTCGCAAGATTCGAGCGAGATCTTACCCGACTTCCCGGAAACCGGTGCCGCGCTGTTCGACTACGATTGCATCATCGCCTTCGATCCCGATTGGCGTCGGCTGACGCCGGCGCAGAGCGCGCTGCTGAAGGAATGGGTCGCCGATAAGGCCGGCGGCTTGATTCTCGTCGCCGGCAGAATCTTTACCGACATCACGGCGCGCGACCCTGCCCTGTCGACGATCCGGAGCCTGTACCCGGTCGAGTTCGGGCGCATCTTCGCGTCGGCCGGCGACCAGCTCAACGGCACGTCGGAACCTTGGCAACTCGCCTTCACGCCCGAAGGCCGCAAGAGCGAATTCCTCCGCCTTGCCGATACGGAAGCGGCCGGTCTCGACGCTTGGGAAAGTTTCCCCGGCTTCTACGATTGCTATCCCGCGAAGAGCATCAAGGAGAAGTCCGTAGTGCTGGCCGGCTTGCAAGATCCTCGCGCGCCGGCCGGCGGCAAGCCCAATGCGAAGTTCGCCGACGACGGCCGGCCTTACTTCCTCGTCGAGCATGCGGTCGGTGCCGGCCGTGTGCTCTACGTCGGCAGCGGCGAGTTCTGGCGGTTGCGCACCGTCAACTCCGGCTACTTCACCCGGCTCTACACGCAGTTCGTCCGGCATGTGGCGCAGGCCCGATTGTTGCGCGGCTCGAAGCGGGGCGTGCTGATGGTCGACCACGACAACGGACGCTACGTGCTCAACGACATCGTCGAAGTTCGGGCCCAACTGATGGACGCGCAGGCCAAGCCGCTCAAAGCGACCGACGTGCCGCTCGAGGTCTCGGCGCCGGATCGCACGTCGTTCACCGTAAAGCTGCAGGCCGACCCAGCCCTCCCCGGCAACTTTCGCGGCTTGTTCCCCGTTCGCCTGACCGGCCCTTACCGGCTCGACCTCGTGCTGCCGGACGGCGACCGCGACCTTCTGACCCGCCGGCTGCAAGTGCGCGTTCCCAATAAGGAAAGCGACGACGTGCGCCTGAACGCCGTCTTACTGCGTCGTTTGGCCGAAGCGACCGGCGGGGCCTACTATGAAGGGGTCGACGGTGCATTGGCCGGCATCGGCTCCGCCGCAACGCCTGCTGCGGGTACGCCGGCCGCGGGTGCGGCAATCGCCCCCCCGACGTCGCTCGTCTCCCGGTTGCTCGACAAGACCCGGATTACGCCTCGCTTGGCCCGGCCCGTGTCCCTGTGGGACAACCAATGGACGATGATCGTGCTTTGCTCGCTCATGTGCCTCGAATGGCTTATCCGCCGCTTGGTAAAACTGGCATAATCGGCTTATCCCCCGAACTTAACCCACGCCGGAACTAGAAACGAACCTGCTACGAACCGACCCCGAATCTCCCCTGAAACCGCCGGCTTCGAAATTACCAGCCGACCGCTTCGTGCGTGTCGGGTAGACTGAAGAGAGCCATGGCCTCGGCACCCCCGAAAACCGCCGATCGGAGTCCTTCGCTGGAGCAGATGCTCCGCGAGGTGCGGCGGCGCATTCGCTCCTATGTAGCCGTCGAAGGGTTGGCGCTCGTCGTGGCGACGGCGTGTCTCGGCTTTTGGGTCACGTTCGCGCTCGATTGGCTCTTTGAGCCGGCCTCGCGCGTGCGGCAAGGGTTCGTCGTCGCGTTGGCGCTCGTGGTCGTCGTCGCCGTTTATCGGATGATCTTGCGGCGCTTCTTCGCCCGGTTCGCCGATCGGAACGTCGCGATTCTGCTCGAACGCCGCTTCCGCAACCTCGACGATGCGCTACTCACCGCGATCGACGACTCCGACCGCAAAGCGAAGCACAAAGGCAAGGGGGGCGCCGCCCCTTCTGCCGCGCTCTCCACGCCGGCACAGGCCATGCTCGAAGCGACGCGCCTCGAAGCGCGCCGCAAGCTGGCCGACGCGCGCCTCGGCGAGCTCTTCGATCCGCGCCCCCGCACCCGCGCCGTCGTCGCGGCGCTCGGGCTCTTGCTTTCCATCGCGAGCTTCGCGCTCGCCGTGCCGAAGACCTTTCATCTCGGCATCGATCGGCTCGCCGGCCGAACCGACATGCTCTATCCGCGCAACACACGACTGACGATCGACGGCTTCGAGAACGGCGAGATCGTCGTCCCGAGAGGAGCCGATCTCGATCTCGTCGTCCGCGCCGACACAACGATGGAAGTGCCGGGCGTCGTCTACTTGTACTACGAATCCGACGACGGCTCCGTCGAAGAAGAATTGATCATGGATCGCGAAGGTCTCGCTAAGCCGGGGATCGATCCGTATCAACAATACAAGACCCCGCTCCGCGGCATCGCTTCGACGCTCGATCTCGACATTCGCGGCGGCGACGCTCGCCTGCGCGACTTGAAGATTCGCGTCGTCGAACGGCCGCAAATCACGATGCGGTTGCGGTGCAAGTTCCCGCCGTATATGAACCGCGCCGACGATCTGCCGATCGCCGTGACCGGCATCATGCCGCTGCCGCAAGGAACGCTCGTCACGGTCGAAGCCGAAGCCAACAAGCCGCTGCGCCGGGCCGTCGTCGAACGACTTGCCGATTCGGGCGCCGACGCCAAAGCGGGCACGATCTCGGAAACGCTCGATCTCATGCACGACGGCAAGCCCCAAAGCGAGTTCCGGTTCGAGCTCGGTCGGCTCGATGCCGACCAAGTCGTGACGATTCGCCTTTTCGACGCCGACGGTATCGACGACGCGGCCAAGCTCGCGTTGCAGGTCGTGGCGGATGCGCCGCCGGCGTTTAAGGACTTGGCTCGCAACGGCGTCGACACTTCCGTCACGGCGCGGGCCCGCCTGCCGTTTACCGGTAAAATCAACGACGACTACGGTCTGTCGCGGCTCTGGTTCGACTACGCTTTCGACGGCAGCGAACAACTCCAGGTTCCGACCATCGTTTCCGCCGGCGGAGCGCGCGAGGTCTTGCTCGACGAAGCTCTCGACCTGCGCGACATCACCCCCGGCGGCACCTCCACCCCGCTCGCACCGGGCCGAACCATAACGATCGGGCTCAAGGCGCAAGACAATCGCAAGCTGCCCGACCAACCGGCGGGCAACGTCGCCGGCGGAGATTCGTTCACGTTCACGATCGTCTCCGATGCCGACTTACTTCGGCTGCTCGAAGGGCGCGAGATCATGTACCGCGAGCAATTCAAAGCGTTGATCGAAAAGGTGACGCGCGACCGCGACTCGCTCGTCGACGTCGGGAAGGCTCAGCCTGCCGCAAGTGCCGAAAAAGTCGACAAAGACGAAGAATCGCAGCCACGCAATCGCGACAAGATCATCGTCGATCAGGCCCGCTCGCACACGCAGGAGAATCGTTCGGAAACGCTCGTCGTCTCCACCGGCTTCGCGGGCATCGTCGCCGAGTTGGTGAACAATCGGGTGCCCGATTCGGATAACCTTCGCGACCGGCTGGCGGCCGACATCTCGGCTCCGCTCGCACGGATCGGCACCGAACGCTTTCCCGATTACTACGCGAAGTTGACGGCGTTGCAACTCGCGGTCGATCGGACGACGAAAGACCCGGCCGTGATCGAAGCGGCGCGGCGCGAGGCGCTGCGCGCGGCCGACGGGATCTTGGTCGAGATGAACGTGGTGTTGAATAAGATGCTGGAGTTGGAATCGTTTAAAGAGGCGGTCGACCTGCTGCGGTCGATCATCGCTTTACAAAAGGACATCGGCGACCGAACGAAAGCCGAACGAAAGAGCAAGGTTCGATTATTGGGCGATTAGAGGCCGTCTGCCGCGCGACCGGTTCATGGTCGCCGCGTCTCGGATAACAGGAGCCGATCGATGGTGCGCAATTCGCAAACTGCAACGGACGCCGGCCGCATGAGGCCGAGCGTGCTCGTCGCCCTGCCGGCGATGATCGCCTGCTTACTATTATGTTGGTCGACGCGCGTCGCGGCCGCGGACCCGGCACCGGTGGAGAGCAAAGCTCCCGCGAATGCGGCGGTCCCTGCTGCGACGGCGAAGCCGGCTGCGATTCTCCGACGAAGCGGATCAAGACCAAGCCCGCTTGCTGCGGCAAGTCTTCGCGGAAAGCCAATCGCGCTCCCTCGACGTGAAGTTCGAAGACGTCGTGAAGATGCTGCAAGAGAAGCGGCTGGCGCAAGCCGTCGGAGATCAAGACCAACTGACGGGCCAGCTCGAGCAACTGTTGACGATGCTCTTGGCCGCCGAGCGTGATAAGGAACTCAAGAACGAGCAAGAGCGCGTTAAAGAGTTCATCAAGCAGATCAAGCAGATGATCAACAAGCAGATGGAGTTGGAAGGGCGCACGGCGGAAGCCGACCCGAAGAGCGTGGCCCCCGATCAAGGAAGCCTCTCCGACGCCGCGGCCGAACTCGCCAAGAAGATGAACCCCGGCGGTAACCAAAAGCCGAAAGAGGGCGAAGCCGGCAAGCCGAAGCCGGGCGAAGCCAAACCGAACGACGACGAAGGGAAGAACGACCCGAAATCCGGAAAGCCGAAAGACGGCGACTCGAAGCCGGGCGAAGGGAAGCCGAGTGCGTCGAAGCCGGACGATAAGAAACCCGGCGACAAAAAGCCGGGTGAAAGTAAACCCAGCGAAGCGAAGCCCGGTGAGTCGAAACCTAGCGAAGCAAAGCCGGGCGAGGCCAAACCGGGTGAGTCGAAGCCCGGTGAAGCGAAACCGAGCGAGTCGAAGCCGGGAGAGCCCTCGAAGTCGGGCGGCAAGCCGAAGCCGGGGAAGCCGAGCGAGGGGCAATCGCCGCCGAGCCCGCCGAGCGAGTCGGACGATCAAAAATCGGACGACAACAAGTCGCCGATGCAGTCGCCGCAAAAGCGAGTCGAAGCGGCTCAGCAGCGCATGGCGGAAGCGCGCAAGAAGCTCGACGAAGCCAAACGCGAAAACGCGATGAAGGAACAGGAAGAAGCGGTGCGAGAGCTCGAGCAAGCGAAAGCCGAGTTGGAACAGATCCTCCGGCAGCTGCGCGAAGAAGAGAAGGCGCGCCTCTTGGAAGTGCTCGAGCGCCGGTTTACCGAAATGCTCCGCATGCAGGAAGCGGTGAACCGCGATACGCAAGGGCTGCACGCCATCCCGCTCGCGTCGCGCGGCAAGGGCGAAGAAATCGAAGCGGGTCGGCTTAGCCGCGAAGAGGGGTTGATCCTCATCGAGGCGGACAAGGCCTTGCAACTGCTCAAGGAAGACGGCACCGCTGTGGCGTTCCCGCGCACGGTCGAGCAAATGCGCGACGACATCGCGCAGATCGTCGATCTGCTCGCGGCCGTGAAAGTCGACGAGCTGACGCTCGCCGTCGAGCAAGACGTCGTGATGGCGCTCAAGGAGTTGATCGAGGCCTTGCAGAAGGCCAAGAAAGACATGAAGGATAAGAAACCGCCGAAGCCGGGCGAAGGCCAACCGAGCGAGCAGCAGCAATCGCTGATCGACCAGATCGCCGAACTGAAGATGATTCGCTCGTTGCAACTGCGCGTGAACCGCCGGACCAAGCTCATCAGCGAAACGGTCGACGTCTCGGCCGAACAAGCCGCGCTCGAAATGTTGAAGAAGCTCGCCGTTACCGAACTGGACGTCTACCGGATTACCCGCGACATCGTGTTGGGGAAAAACAAATGACGCATCGCGTGAACAACTTCTTTTCGCTAGCGCTGGTCTGGAGCGCGGCTTGGATCGTCGGAGCGGCGTCGGTGCTGCCGGCGTGGGCCGCCAACGACGCGCCGGGCGTGCCGTCGAAGGTGCAGGTTCGGCGCCTCGGCCGAACCGATCCGGCCGAGATTCAACGCCAAATTTTGCGCACGACCGCCGCCGCAACCGCCGACGACGTCTCCGTGCAACTCGCGATCGCGGCGCTTTGGAGCGGGCCCACGAACGTCGCTCCCGGCGAAGACCCCCTGGAGCGGATCGCCCGCACGGCGACCCTGTTCGACGACCGTGCGGCGAGCTTAGTTCGCATCTGCTCCGGCCCGACCGAACCTTGGCTCGTCCCCGATCAAGCGTGGCTGCGCGATATGAGCCCCGCCGCCGGCGACCGGCTCGATCCTTGGCTCCGCGACCAACTACGCTTGTACTTCGGCCGCTGGCTGGCTCAGCGGAAGATGTACGACCAAGCCCTCGTGGCGCTCGCCGGCCTTGAGCCGACCGACGTCGTCGACCCCGCCTCGCTCCTCTTCTATCAGGCCGCCGCATACCATCATCAGCTGCGCAAAGCGCCGGGGCTCCGGGCGATCGATCGTTTGTTGAACGACGTCGACCACTGTCCGGCGCGGTTTCAGATCGTCGCCGGCTTGATGCGCGAAGACTTGAAGAAGCTCGAAGACGAATCGCTCGATCACATCGCCCGCCGGATGGAAGACATCCGTCGCCGGCTCGACCACGGCCGGGCCGACAAGCGGACGCGCCGGATCGAAGACGGCGTGATCGCGTCGCTCGATAAGATGATCGAGGACCTGGAAAAGAAGCAACAACAGGGGGGCGGTGGCGGAGGTGGGGGCGGCGGCTCGCAGTCGGGCCAGCCGATGCAAGACAGCCAGATCGGCAAACAGAAGGGCCCCGGCCAAACCGACCCGAAAGATATCGGTCGCAAATCCGACTGGGGCGATCTTCCGCCCGAAGCGCGCGAACAGATCAAGCAACAAATCGGCCGCGACTTACCGGCCCATTACTACGACCTCATTCAGCAGTATTTCAACAACCCCGAACGGTCAGGGGCGCGGCCGAAATAGTTTCGTCTTCGCTCGCACCGTCCGCCGTTCGTCTCTACTTTTCCCGCACTTAGATCCGCATTCATGCTGAACTTCATCGCCCTCGCGCTGCTGGCCGCCGCCCCGGAGTTTCAAGCCGTCGGTTCCGACGGCTCGAAGTTTCGCGGAGAGCTTACCGAGTTCACCGGCGAGAAGGCCGTGTTCCGCACCAGCGAAGGGGAACGAAGCATCCCGACCGGCGGGCTCGTACGCATGATCCCGAGCGAAGCTTCGACCTCGATGGTCGGCACCGCCGTGGTTTGGGTCCGGATGCTCGACGGCACCCGTTTCGACGCCGTCTCCTACCAAGTCGCCGGCGGCAAGGCGACGATCTCGTTCGGCAAAGGGCTCGACATCGTCGTCCCGACCGCGACCATCCATTCCGTGCGACTGAAAGAGCAACCGCAAGCGATCGCCGAGCAGTGGAACGCGATTTTGAATCGCCCCGCGCCGGCCGATCTGATCGTGATCCGCGAAGAGACTTCGATCGATTACCTCGAAGGGGTCTTCGGCGACGTGACTGCCGACTCGGTGCAGTTCACGCTCGACGGCGAAGCGATTCCCGTCAAGCGCCCGAAAGTCGAAGGGCTGGTCTACTATCACCCCAAGGCTCCGACGCTCGAAGGCCCGTTCTGCGTCGTGACCGATCGAGCCGGCTCGTCCATTCAAGCCGCGCGCACGACGCTCGCCGCCGGCCGACTTAAGATCACGACGCCAACCGGTGCCGAGCTGACCCTGCCGCTCGAGCGTGTGAACGCGATCGACTTCCCGGCCCGTTATTTGAGCGAGATGAAGCCGGAAGCGTTATCGTTCGAGCCGTTGGTCCGCGAGCCGCGCATCGTCGCCGAGAGCATCGGCGCGCGCTACCGTCCCCGATTCGATCAAGCCATGGAGCCCGGCCCCTTGCGGCTCGGCGGGCGCGAATACTTTAAGGGGATCGCGCTGCACAGTCGTTCGAGCGTGACGTTCCTGCTGCCGGAGCCGTTCGTCAAACTGACGGCGATCGCCGGCATCGACGACCGCGTCCGCCCGCACGGCAACGTCTTGCTCACGATCCACGGCGACGATCGGGTGTTGCTCGAACGCAACATCACCGGCGCGGAAGAACCGCTGCCGATTTCTCTCGATCTTACCGGCGTGACCCGTTTGAAGTTCACCGTCGACTTCGGTGCCGATCGCATCGACGCAGGCGATTACTTAGATCTCTGCGATCCGAGGTTGTTTCAATGATGTCGTCACGCCGTCGGATGATGATCGCGAGCATGCTCGCGGCTTGGGTTGCCGTCGCCGATTTCGGCGCCGTGCCCGCGGCCTACGGAGACGTCGAGCGCGACGTGCTGGATGCCGAGGCGGCGCGAGTCGCCGTGATGGCCGAGGCTCGCAGCAAGACGGTCGCGATCTTCCCGCCGGAAGGAAACGGCGGCGGTTCCGGCGTGCTCATCTCGGCCGACGGCTACGCCTTGTCGAACTTCCATGTGGTGAAGGGCTCGGAAAAGTTCATGAAGTGCGGCCTGAGCGACGGCCGTTCGTACGACGCCGTCGTCGTCGGCATCGATCCGGTCGGCGACGTGGCCCTCATCAAGATCTTCGGCCGCGACGACTTCCCCCACGCCGAGTTCGGCGACAGCGATGCCGTGCGAACCGGCGATTGGGTCTTCGCTTCCGGCAATCCGTTTCTGCTCGCGCACGACTTCAAGCCGACCGTCACCTACGGCATCGTGTCCGGAGTGCATCGCTATCAATATCCCTCCGGCACGCTGCTGGAATACGCCGACTGCATCCAAACCGACGCCTCGATCAATCCCGGCAACTCCGGCGGCCCGCTCTTCGATGCACAAGGAAAGCTGATCGGCATCAACGGCCGCGGCTCGTTCGAGAAACGCGGGCGCGTGAACGTCGGGGTCGGCTATGCGATCTCGATCAACCAGATCAAGCACTTTCTCGGCTGCCTGAAAAGCGGCCGGATCGTCGACCATGCTACGCTCGGCGCGCGCACCGCGTCGGACGCCGACGGCCGTGTGATCGTCGCCGACATTCTGGAAGACAGCGATGCTTGGCGGCGCGGGCTGCGTATCGGCGACGAGATCACGGAGTTCGGCGGGCGGCAAGTCCGCACGGTCAACGCCTTCAAAAACATTTTGGGAATCTTCCCGCAAGGTTGGCGCGTACCGGTCACCTATCGCAACAAAGGGACGTCTCACAAGACTTTCATTCGGCTCGCGGGTGTCCACGATATCGAAGACCTAATCGAAAAAACGATGGGCAAGGCCGAACCCGAGAAAGGTCTCCCCCCCGGCCCGCCGAAGCCGCCGGAAGAGCCGGGCCCGAACGACAAGCCCGACGAGAAGAAGCCGAAGGACGGCCCCGAAGAGCAACCGAAAGAGGGCAAGTCTCAAGAAGATCATTTGCCGAAGAAGTTTAAGCTGCCGTTCCAAAAGTCGGACGCAGGTGAAGAGATCGCGGTGCCCGAGATCGTGAAGAAGCACTACGCCGAGAAGCGCGGCTTCGCGAATTACAAATTCAACGAGCATGAGCGCGACCGCACCTGGAACGCCCTCTCCCGTTCGATGCAACCCGCCGCTAGTATCGGCGGCACCTGGACGATCGAAGCGGAGCAAATCTCCGGAGGGGCCGCGGCTGCGAAATCGAACCTCACGATCACGATCGGCGACGCGTTGGTCGAATATCGGCTCCCTTCCGGCGCGGCGACGCTGCCGGTCGGCGGTTCGTTTGCCGGGGCAGTCGATCCGCAAGGAACCGGCGGCTTGCTCGCCGCCCTCTCGCTCTGGCGGCGGCTCATCGTGCTCGGCCCGACGCGCTTCGGCGACCTACGCTACGAAGGGGCGTTTTCCTTGCCGGGCCTGCCCGACAACTACGACGTATTGCTCGGCCGGCAGGCCGGCGTGGCCTGCCGCTTCTTCGTCGACCCGCGCAGCGGCGATCTTGTGAGCGTCGAAATGCAAGCCGACGACGAGCTGGATCCTTGCGAGCTTTTCTTCGCCGACTATCGGGAACAGAAGGGACGACGCTTACCGACGCGCATCGAGATCCGCCACGGCGATGCGACGTATGCCGTCGTCGTGCCGCGTGAATGGAAATTCTCGCCGGAGGCCGCGAAATGATCCGAGTTATGACTAACGCCGATGGGACATTTCGCCGCGCAGTGCTCTTTGCGGCGTGTTTCCTATTCGCCACGGGCGGAGCGCTCGAAGCGGCGCCGCTGCGCGAGGTGATTCGCGGGGCGCAGCCGAAGATCGTCAAAATTCAAGGGGCCGGCGGCTATCGGGGGCTCGAAGCCTATCAAAGCGGATTCCTGTTCTCCGCCGACGGCTACATTCTCACCGTAATGAGCTACGTGCTCGACACCGATTACATCACCGTCACGCTCGACAACGGCCGGAAGTTCGAAGAAGCGAAGCTCGTCGCTTCCGATCCTCGCTTGGAGTTGGCGGTACTCAAGATCGACGGATCCGAGTTGCCACACTTCGACCTTGCCGCTGCGACGACGGCCGACTCCGGCACGCGCGTCTTAGCGTTCAGCAATATGTTCGGCGTAGCGGTGGGTGATGAAGAAGCGAGCGTGCTGCACGGCGTCGTCAGCGTCGTGACGAAGCTCAACGCGCGACGTGGAGCGTTCGCCACTCCTTACGACGGCCCGGCGTATATCGTCGATGCGATGACGAATAATCCCGGAGCGGCCGGCGGAGCGCTCGTCGACTATCGGGGCAACCTGCTCGGGATGCTCGGCAAAGAGCTACGGCATACGCAGTCGAACATTTGGCTCAACTTCGCGATCCCCACTTCGGAGCTGCGCGAGACGGCCGAAGCGATCCGCACCGGCAAGTATGTGCGCCGCGCGCCGGAAGAACGAGTCGCCAAGCCCGACCAACCGCAAACGCTCGACCTGCTCGGGATCGTGCTGGTGCCCGACGTCTTGGAGCGGACGCCGCCGTTTATCGATGCCGTCGTGCCGGGCTCTTCCGCCGCGATGTCCGATGTCCGGCCCGACGATCAGATCTTGTTCATCAACAATCGCATCACGCAATCGTGCGCCGCCGTGCGCAACGAATTGGATTTCATCCACCGCGTCGATCCGGTGAAAGCCACTTTGCTGCGGGGGCAGGAGTTGATCGAAGTGACGCTTCGCGCGCCGCTCCGCAGCTCGACTTCGGCAGCTGCCGCGGAGAAAACACCGTGAGCTTGAATCGCGTTACCATGCCTGTTCGCTCGACTCTGCTCGCGGCGATTTGCTTCTTTGGCGCAGCAAACGCGCCTGGTATCTCCCATGCGGCCGAAGACCTGTCGCTCCGCGAAGAGGCTGCGTTCCGCGCGGCGGCGGCGCAGGTGTCCCCGTCGGTCGTCGCGATCGAAACCGTCGGGGGTTTGGATACGCTCGGCGAGTTGCTCGTCGGCACCGGTCCGACCGGCGGGCTCGTCGTGTCCGACGACGGCTATATTATTTCCAGCACCTTCAACTTCGCGCACAAGCCGGCGTCGATCATCGTGAGCCTCAACGACGGACGCCGCGCTCCGGCGAAGCTCGTCGCGCGGGACGAAGTACGCAAGCTCGTGCTGTTGAAGATCGACGCGCAGAAGCTTCCCGTAGCGCAAACCGCTCCCGAGTCGGATATCGCGGTCGGCATCTGGTCGATCGCGTTGGGCCGCGCGTTCGAGCCGGAGAAGCCGAACGTCTCCGTCGGCATCATCAGCGCCGTAAATCGAATCTGGGGCAAAGCGATTCAAACCGACGCGAAGATTTCGCCGGCGAACTACGGCGGTCCGCTGGTCGACATTCGGGGGCGCGTGCTCGGCGTGCTCGTGCCGTTGTCGCCGAACGAAAAAGAAGATCAGTCGGGAGTCGAATGGTACGACTCGGGCATCGGCTTCGCCGTGCCGATGGCGCATATCGAGCGGATCTTGCCCCGGTTGAAAAAGGGGGAAGACCTGAAAACCGGCCTGATCGGCGTTAGCTTTCGGGGGAAGAACGTCTACGCCGATCCGCCGATTATCGCTCGGGCCCGCGCGAATTCTCCCGCGTATCTAGCAGGGCTGCGTAAAGGAGATCGGATTCGGGCCGTCGAAGGGAAGCCGGTCGACTTGCAAGTGCAGGTGATGGAAGCGATTCAAAGCCGCTACGCCGGCGATAAGCTTCGTGTCTCGATCGCGCGCGGTCCCGACGGCAAGGAAACTTTCGATCGCGAACTGCCGCTCGTCGATCATCTCGATCCCTACAAGCGACCGTTTCTGGGTTTGCTCGCCGAGCGCAGCTCGCCCGCAGCGAACGAAGGGAAAGTCGTCGTGCGGTACGTGTACGAAGATTCGCCGGCGGCGCTGAAGGGAATCAAAGTCGGCGACGTCGTCCAAGCGATCAACGGAGCGGCGATCAAGGACCGCGACGCGCTCCGGCTTGCCGTTGCCGAATCGGAAGCCGGCAAGCCGCTCAAGCTCGAGCTGCAACGAGCGGGAGAGAAAGTCCAAGTCGAGCTCGAAGCCGCGCCGCAGCCGGAAACCGTCCCCGCGAAACTTCCGCAAGCAGCGGGCGAGCCTGCGGCCGGCGACGACGGGGCCGAGCCGAAGGGCGTGAGCGTGAAATTCGCCGAGCATAAGAATGAGTGCAAGCTCTACGTGCCGGAGACCTATTCGGAAAAGCACCCACATGGGCTGGTGCTGTTGCTGCATCCCGAAGGTGGTTTTCAAGACGCCGAGCTCGCAGCTCTCGTGAAGCAGTGGATGCCCCATTGCCGGCGCGATGGTTTGATGTTGCTCGTGCCGAGCGCCGCCGGCGAAGAAGGCAAATGGGCGGCGGCCGATCTGGAATTCATCGGCAAGGTGATCGATCGGGTCGCCGAAGGCTACGCGGTCGATCCGGGGCGCGTCGTTGCGCACGGCGTTGAAGAAGGAAGCCTCGTCGCTCTGCGCACGGCGGCTCAATTCCCCGAGCGCATTCGTGCCGCGGCGGTCGTCAACAGCCCTTCGCTCGCCGCACCGATCGAGGAAGATCCGGCCCATTCGATCGCCTACTACGTGGCGACCGTCTCCGACTTCCAAGCCAAGACGCGCATCGTCGCAGGCATCGAGCTTCTACGAAAGCAATTCCTGCCCGTCACGGTTCGCGAGTTGCCTCCGCAAGCCAATTATCTCGATGCCGAGCAACTCTCCGAGTTGGTGCGCTGGATCGATACGCTGGATCGGATCTGATGGCTGAAGACTCCGCAGCAAAGCAGGAAGCGAAACGCCGCCGCATGATTCTCGGCGTCCTCACGGGCATCATGGCCCTCATGGCGCTCTGGCTGAACGTGTTCGATCGCGCGACGGGCGACACCTACGCGGCGCTGCAATCCGGCAGCGTGCGCATGACGGCCGTCCTCGCCGTCCTCTGGCTCGCCCTTCCCGACACGACGAAAGGCCCCGGCGTCTGGATCTTTCTCGGCGCCCTCGTCTTCGCGGTTGCGATGCTCTCGCGCGCGGGGAAGCTCGGGTTCAAGGCCGTCATTCCGTTGATCGCGATTCTGAGCGCGTTGGCGTTCCTGCGCAAGTTCACAAGCGCGCTGACCGGCAAGCCGCGGTAGCGACGGCTTTTGCTCTAGCGCCGATCGCGCTGCGGCGTCACGCTCGCGGCGGTGTACGACGGTAGCGAAGTCCCCCCGCCGCCGGCTTCCAATCGCCCTCGAACGGAAACGAAATCACCGTTGCGGAACCCGTTCACAGGGCTCGTCGGCGAAAGCACGACTACGCCGCCGACCTGATCGGGCCGCTGCCCCGGCTCGACGTAGCGCAGGATCCACCGGCTATCGGCTGCGGAATACTCGAGCCGGCCGTTGAGCTGCGAATAGGCCGCGTCGAACCCAAAGGCCGGCTCTTGGCCCGGCAGCGTGGAGTTGCGCACGGTGGCGGGATCGATTCCCGAGGAGATCGGCGCGCTCGGCGCAGCGGCCGGCTGAGTGTAGCTTTGTTGTGTGGCGCGTCCGGCCCCTTCGGCGGTCTTCGGTTGCGACGTTCGGCCCGCGACCGGCAAGTCCATAATGTCGACCCCTCCGCGCGCGGCGCCGGTATACGTGCCGGAGTTGCCGGCCGAAGCAGACGGCGTCGACATAGCCGACGGCTCGACGATGCGAATCGATTGTCCGCCGGAGACTCCGTTCGACGGAATGCTCGAAGGCGCGATCGGCGCTGCGCCGCTCGTGCCGGTGAAGCGCGCCGGGGTCGACGAAGGATTTACGGTCGCCGGTTGCGCGGGAGTCGTGAACGGGTTCGGCGGCGTCGCGCCGGTGCTATTGTTCGAGTTGAATCCGCCCGGCGGGCTGTAGATCGAGCTGCCGGTCGTCGAGGTATTCAGCGTGGGAGGCGCGGCGGGATAGTTCCATGCGCCGGGGGGCTGCGCTCCGACGCTGCCGGTCGGCGGTGCCGGAACTTTCGTGCGCCCGAGAAACGGATCGAGCGCGGCAGGTCGGTTCTTGCAACCGCTGCACAAACTCAACAACATCGCCAGCGCGAGCAAGCGCCCCATAACTCGAACTCCGCTAAAACACCACGCGGCGCAACTCGGCCCTGCCGATTCGCCCTACGAAGGGGTGCTAGAGTAGCGAAATCGGGACGAGCGCCTAGAGCGGTCGGAGCGGAGCGACGACCGAAGACGGACGCCGGCACTGCTTCCCGGCCTGCCGATTTATGAACGCTCCCGCTGCCGTTAGCGGCCGAGCTTAGTTGCCGACGCGTTCAAGATGGTGCGCTCGAAGTGCGGGTTCACGATGCGGTGCGGCACGGCCGACGCCGATTTATCGGCTTTCGAAGCGGCACCGACGCCTCCCTTCGAGTTCGCCTTCGGCGGCTTGAAGCCTTGCAACGGTCCCGCCTTCGGCGAAGGGGAAATAACGGGTGCCGGCGTCGGAGCGCCATTCGGCGCGGTAGGTCCGTTCGAGCCGCTAGCCGAAGGAAGCTGTTCGATAAACGGATTGACCACCATCTCCGGTCCGGCCGGCGCGACGTCAGGCGTTTGCACGATGCCCGGATAAGCGAACGGGCTGTAGCCGAACGTACGCGGCACGGCACGGCTGTAGTACACCGGTGGGTGCAACGCGAAGTACGGCAGGCGATCTTGATCGTAGACCGTGTAGACGTTGCGGCCGTAGAACTGCGGATAGCCCATCCATCCCCATTGCGCATGGGCATCGCCGGGAGCGAAGATGGAAAGCAGGGCGGCAAGGACGAGGGCACGCGACAAGTTGCGGATCATAGATGCACCCAAGAGGCGATTCGTGTAAAGTCGATTGTTGGTTTCGGAAGAGTCGAGTCGACGGCCGAAACGGCGACGGTCTGCCGTAGGCCGAACCGGTGATTTTCGTACCGTATCTTCCAGGCTAATCCGAATGACCGGCCCGACAACTGGAAAACGGCCGAGTTCGACCGGCGGACGAGCACCGAACACTTTGAAACCACCCCTTTCGCCCCCATTCGACGTCGCCGCGGAGCACGCCTCGACGTTGACCGTGAAGCTAAAAAACGAGGCCGAACGGCTCGGTTTCAGCCTCACGGGGATTGCGCCGGCCGTCGCGCCGACCGGTTTCGAGCGGCTCCGCCAATGGCTCGCCTCGGGCTACGGCGGCACGATGCACTATCTCACGGAGCGCGAATCAGCCTATGCGCATCCGAAGCATGTACTCGAGGGAGTGCGGAGCATCGTCGTTCTCGCGATCGGCTATCGCACCTCGGAACCGGTGCCGATCGAGCCCGGGCAAGGTCGGGTCTCGCGCTATGCGTGGGGGAACGACTACCACGACTTGATCCACGATCGGCTGCATTCTTTGGCAGACTTCTTGCGCGCGAGCGTGCCGGGAGCGCGCGTGCGCGGCGTCGTCGACACCGCGCCGCTGCTGGAGCGCGAGTTCGCGCAACTCTCCGGGCTCGGCTGGATCGGCAAGAACACCTTGCTGCTCAATAAGCAGTGGGGGAGCTACTTCTTTCTCGCGGCGCTGCTCACCGACCAGGAGCTCGCGTACGATGCTCCGCACGAAACCGATCATTGCGGCACCTGCACGGCTTGCTTAGACGCCTGCCCGACGCAAGCGTTCGTCGCGCCGTATGTGCTTGATGCGCGGAAGTGCCTGAGCTATACGACGATCGAACTACGCGACTCGATTCCCGAAGAGCTCCGTGCGGGCCAGGGGGATTGGGTCTTCGGTTGCGACGTCTGCCAAGACGTTTGCCCGTGGAATCGCAAAGCGCCGATCGTCGACGAGCCGGAGTTCCGGCCGCGCGACGTTTCGCATCCGCTGGACTTGATCGAGCTGTTCGATTTAGACGACGCCGGCTTTCGCCAACGATTTCGGCATACGCCGCTGTGGCGCTCGAAACGACGCGGAATTCTGCGCAACGCCGCGATCGTACTGGGGAATCAACGCTGTATCGACGCTATTCCGACACTCACGAAAGGCTTGGCCGACGAGGAGCCTCTGATACGCGAGGCTTGTGGTTGGGCGCTGGAACGGATTTCCGCGAAACCGTAAGCGACCTGACGGTTTCCGAGTCAAACGCACTATAAAGCGACTCGCAACTTGCGTTACCCAATCTCGCAGGTCGTGTCTTCCGGCGATTCATCGGGGTGATCCGGCGGGTACCGGCCCGGCAGGTCTTCCGAATAGTATTTGTCGAGGACTTGCTGCAACTGTTCCGTGCAAGAAACCGCGATGAAGGCGTTGCGAACTTCCAAGGCTTGCGGGTGCAGCCGCGAATACTTGATGCCGAACTTGCGCATCTGCCGCCCAAAGTGGTTGCTGCCGTAAATGCCTTCGGCCAAGCGATAATGCTCGTGAATGATTTCGCGCTGCGCAAACACGCTCGGCGGCGGGGGCAGCGGCAACCCGGCGGCCAGCGCTCGGCATTGCTCGAAGATCCACGGATTGCCGATGCAGCCGCGCGCGACCGTCACGCCGTCGATGCCCGTCTGACGGATCATGTCGAGGCAGGCCTGCGCCGTGAACAAGTCGCCGCTGCCGATCACGGTGCGCGAGCCGGCGTGGCGTTTCACTTCCGTGAGGAATTCCCAACGGCTCGGGCCCACGTAGCGCTGATGGACCGTGCGACCGTGGACCGTGATGGCCGCTACGCCTCGAGCGAACGCGCCGTCGAAGATCGTGAAGAAGTTGTCGCGGCTTTGCTGTGTGTCGTCGAGCCCGCGTCGCATTTTCACCGAGACGGGAACGTGCGGCGGCACGACATCGCGCACGCGCGAGACGATCTCGAGCGCCGTGTCGGGCGTGCTCAAGAGAAAGCCGCCGCGACAACGCCCGAGCACCTTCTTCACCGGGCAGCCGAAGTTGATGTCGACCACGTCGAAGCCGGCGGCGACGAGCTCCAGAGCGGCCGCTGCAAACTGGTCGGGCTCGCTGCCCATGAGCTGGCCCGCGACCGGATGCTCGCCGGGGTCGACCTGGAGAAATCGCTTTTTCAGCTTGTTGCCGGCTTCGAGAATCAGCTTGTCGAGCACCACTTCGCAGAGCGTATACGAAGCCCCGAGCTTACGCGCGATGACGCGCATCGCCATGTCGCTATAGCCGCTCAAGGCCGCTTGGACGATGGGGAACCCGATGTCGACGGACCCGATCGCGAGATGCGGTAAGAGGAGCGGCGGCGATGCTAGATATGGAGCTGGATTCATCCCAGCGATTATAACAGATTGCGACGGGCGGATTGAGGGCTCGCGAAACCGCAAGCGGACCACGACGCGGCACGGCTGAATTGTAAACTCTCTAAACTGACCGCTGCCGCCAAGGCGCGTCTTCTGCTAGCGCAAAAAAAAAATCGCCACGGGGGTCACCGTGGCGATTTTTAAGATGTCTTCTAATCGGCGATATCGAACTAATTTCGGACTACTTAGCGGACGAGTTCCTTGCGGCCGCCGATCAGCGTGCGGAGGCGTTCCGCGAGCAGAGCAGCGTCGAAAGGCTTCTTGAACGTTTCGTTGATCGTCGAGCGATCGATGCCCGCCGTGTTGCCGTCGTCCGGCAGCAAAGCGATCAAGATCGTTTCGGCGTACTCCGTATTGCGACGGAGATTTTGGCAAATTTGGAGGGCCTCGGTTCGACCGATCGAGAAGTCGACCACGATGCTATCCGGATGGAAACTCTCGGCTTGGATACCGGCTTCGAAGCCGGACGCCGCGACCGATTGCTTAAACGATTTTTCAACCGGCAGTTCACGCTTCAGATTCTCGATGAGGATCTGATCTTGACTGACGATGAGCACCTTGGCCATCGCTTCGTCTTCCAAGTCGCCAAGGGGCATACCATGCTCCTTGAGGAACTTGATCAGGTACTCACGAGGAATCCGTCGATCCTGCGAGCCAGGGATGCGGTATCCCTTGAGCCGGCCGGAATCGAACCACTTACTGACGGTGCGGGGGGCCACTTTACAGATCTTAGC
Organism: Planctomycetia bacterium; assembly: GCA_021413845.1. Taxonomy (NCBI): domain Bacteria; kingdom Pseudomonadati; phylum Planctomycetota; class Planctomycetia; species Planctomycetia bacterium. The sequence goes on from JAIOPP010000021.1 coordinate 133,836, forward strand.
GACCTGTCCCGTAGTGAATACCTTCATCGCACGCTCTCCCGTTGTCTATACGCTGTTTGGTTTATGGAGCACGCGCCGCTGTTGCGTTGTTTGCGGCACATGCGGTCCCTTGCTTGCGGTCGGCGGTATCGGGGCATGCCCTTTGTGTCCGTGGGTGGTTCGGAACACAAACCGCAAACAACTGGGTTGGGACCCTTCTCGCTTCGGGTGTTGGTGTTGTCGGCTCGGTCTCGGTTTCGAAATCGAAACCTCGGCCAAGAATCTCATTCGGCGACTTCGGCATTCGGAAACCAAAGAAACGGTGCGCGACCTTTCAGGCTTGTTACAGCCCGCAGATTACGGAGCTTCTCAGGCGACCGGCAGCACTGTTGCCCGGCGAGGCAAGGTCAGAGGGGAGCAGCCACAAGACACACCGAACGAGCGCGCGGGATTGCGCTCAATCGATGCAAGCACGAATACGCTTGGCTGACGGCAGGTTCCCCCCTGCAGTCTCGTTTCAAGAGGGCCGCTTCTTGCGAAGCCGCACTTTCAAAACATGACCTTCCGTAAGTTACTTTCGATTGCGGACGGGGGTTTACTTTAGAAACATTTGCCGCGTGTAAGGAACATCGCGGTCCGCAGCGTCGTGACGAGCGATTCCGCCGCAGTATTTACGGCAATAATGAGGGTTCGGACCATTGTGGATATTTTTGCGAAGCTACCGATCAACCGGCCGGAGCGATCGGAAATATCCGGCTGGCAGCACCGCTCTGGATCGAAAACGACGATTTTTCCGATTATTCCGGCGCAGGAGAAGCGCTGAGCACCGCACCCGACAATCGTTGCTCGTCGCGCAATCCAAGCCTCGGGTCGAACGAGCCCGCCGCGCTAGTCGATGACGATCAGCCCGTCATCCAACTCATTGACGTCGTCCGTAGCGCGCGGAAGGACGGCCGCCAAGCGATCGCCGGCGGTGCGAGCCACGTCGCAGATCGCGCCGATCGGCGATTGCTTGCGGAGCTCGGCAGTGAGTTGCCGGCACAGCTCGTCGAGCGCCGGTTGCCCGAGCTTTTCCAACACCGACTGATCGGCGATGATCGCGGCCATCCGTTCGAAGAGGGAAACATAGATCAATAGTCCCGACCCGCCGGCAGTGCGGTGAATGCGCTGGTCGAAGAATGTTTGCCGGGCCCGGGCAAATACTTCTTCCTGCATCTGCACCCTCGGCGTGAATAGCCGGCGCAGCGTCCACGACTTCGACCCGAGCACGGCACCGAGCACGAACCCAACGACGACCGCCGCCGCGAAAGCGGCGAGTTGCCAACCATGCGAGGTTTCGCTCCAACTGCCGAGCTCTTGTGCCGGCGTCGGCCAAACGAACCAAACGCCGGCCAGCAAGACCAGCGCCAGCCACAGCCCGACGACATCCTCCGGGCGATCGTAGCGACCGGAGGAACCGGCCACCGCGGCGACGACTTCGGCCGAGGTGCGCGACTCGGCGGCGGCGATCGCTTCGTTGACCCGATGGCGATCTTCGGCCGTGATCGTGCGACTGGGGAGTTTCATAGCGGGAGAGTTTCGTGAAGAGTCGTGAAAGGTTTAAGCCGGGAGATGGGTGCTTGCCCGGCATTGAGGTGAAGCGTGTGTCCGTTTACCAGTCGCCGGTCGCCCCTCCGCCGCCCGAGAAGCCACCATCGAACCCGCCGCCGGAATAGCCGCCACCTGAACTGTTTGAACTGCTATTCGAGAGCATTTGATAGAGGATCGTGCCGATGAGGCCGAACAACAGCCCCCAGCCGATCCAGGCCCAGCCCCCCGAGCCGCTGCGAATCAGCGAGATGATCGTGACGATTCCCACGATGCCGAGCACGATCACGAGCCATTGCGGAGGTCCGCTCGCCCCGCCCGTGGAACCGGTCGACGAATGAGCAGGAGCCGGCAACGTCAGGCCTCGCGCCATCTTGTCGAGTGCTTCGACACCGGCCAAGATGCCGCCGGGGAAGTCTCCTTGCTTGAAGCGGGGCACGATCTGCTCGCTCATGATTTGCTGCGCGAGCTTGTCTTGGTCGTGTCGCCAATGGTCTCCCAGTTCGATGCGGGCCTTGCGATCTCCTTTCGAAACGAGCAGCAGGATGCCGGTGTTCCAATCTTGGCCGTTCACTTTGGCAACACCGACGGCCCATTGATCGAATAGTAGATTGGCGAAGGTTTCGATCCGCATCCCCTCGCCGCCGTGATTCGCCATCTTGTCGATCGTGACGACGATGATCGGCGTCGCTTTCTCGGTGAGCAGCTTGTCGCCGATCTGCGTGATCTTCGCGATCTCGGCCGGCGTGAGCAGGTGGGCTTCATCGCGCACGAATTCCCGATCGCCGGGCCGATCGAGCGTGATCTTGCCGGGCTCGGCCAGCGCGACACCTACGGACGGCCCGCAATAAGCCGCGACGAGCGCGACCAGGAACACAAGCACGCGTTTGCGATGCGACATGATTCGGAGCTCCTCGGCAGCGAAGCGCGAGATTCGAGAAAGCAAGCGATTCTCAGAGCGCTGCGATACGAAGATTATCCGGCAGACCGACGGCGCGGTCAATCGGCGGAGCGAGGCAGTCAGGCGGCGTCGGTATCGTTCGACGCCGCTGCGTCGCCGGACTTCGCTTCATCGCTCGCGCCACGACGTTCGATGATTTCGCCGTTGTCGCGCACGTCTTCGAAGCGAACCGCGACCCGTTTCGACACGCCGGACTCTTGCATCGTGACGCCGTAGAGGGTCGTCGCGCAGGTCATCGTCTTCTTCGAGTGGGAGACGATGATGAATTGCGTCCAGGCGAGGAACTCATGCAATACGCCGACGAACCGGCCGATGTTGGCTTCATCGAGCGCGGCATCGACTTCGTCGAGCACGCAGAACGGACTCGGCCGATATTGAAACACGGCCAACAACAACGCCACGCAGGTCAGGGTCTTCTCGCCGCCGCTCAGCAGCGAAATGTTGCGTGGCTCTTTGCCGGGCGGTCGGGCCAAGATCTCGATTCCGGCGTCGAGAATGTCGACCCCTTCTTCGAGGACGATGTCTCCTTGCCCGCCGCCGAAGAGTTTGCGAAACAAGATCTGAAAATAGCCTTTGACGGTGTCGAGCGTCTCGGCGAAGAGCCGCCGGCTGTCGGCGTCGATCTTCACGATGATCGCTTCGAGCGACTTCTTCGCCGAGGTCAGATCGTCGTACTGCTCCGAGAGCGACTTGAAGCGGGTCTCGAGTTCATCAAGCTCGTCGAGCGCATCGAGATTCACGTTGCCGATGTTGTTGATCTTGCGGCGCAGGTCGGCGATCTGGCGTTCGACTTCCTCGCGCTGTTGCTGTTCTTCGGCCGAGGCCGGAAGCTCGAGCGTCGCGAGATCGATCCCGTAATCGTCGCGAATCCGATCGGCGAGGTTCGCTCGTTCCATGCGCGTCGTCTCGACCGATAGCTCGAGCGCGTGCAATTCTTCTTGCAGGCCTCGCAGCCGGCTCCGTTCCTTCTGAGCGTGCGTGGCAAGGGTCGTCCGCTCGGAGCGCAACCCTTCTTGGCGCTCGACCTGCGCCGCCGCTTCACGCAGCGACGATTCCTTCACCAAGTACGCTTCCGCCGCGTTCCCTTCGGCACGCAAAATGTTGAACTCCGAGCTGCGAGTGCGCATCAAACACTCGGCCAAGTTCGCGCGGCATTCATCGAGGGCTCGTCGGCGCTCGGCTTGGTCTTGCTCATGGCGAATCTTTTGCGCGCGCAGATGATTGAGCCGCTCTTCGCTCGTCGCGAGTTCGATCTTCGCCGTGGTCAATAGTTCTTCGAGTTCGCGACGTTCCCCGGCCGACGATTCGAGCTGCGTCTTGAGATCCGAAATCTCTCCTTCAGATGTTTGTCGGTCTCCCTGCGCCGAGGCGATGCGCAGATCGACTTCGCTGCGACGCCGAGCCACTTCGCGCGCCTCGGCCGTAGCAGCTTCGGTTTCACGTTGCAGGGCCGACGCCTGGCCCGTCAGGTCTTCATGCTGCTGAGCCAACACCCGTCCGCGGCTTCGTTCATCGGCCACGGTTTGCAGCAAACCTCGCTCGGCGGAAACGAGCAGTTGCAATTCCGTTTCCCGTTCGGCGACACGCCCTTCGACGAGCTTCAACGCTTCGGCGGCGGCGGTGATTTCTTGATCGACCTCGATGATCTGATCGCGGAGAGCTTGCAACTCGCTCCGTCGCGAAACGAGCCCTGCTCCCGCAGCGCGGCGCCCGACGATCATTTCGCCGGCCGCAGTGGTGAGGTCTCCTTGTCGCGTGACGAAATCGAGCCACGGGAACTCGGCGCGCAATTCCAATCCGCGCGCCACCGACTCGACCAACCACGTCGAGCCGAGCAGCAAGCGGACCAAGCCGCGGTGCTCGAAGTCGCAATCGACGAGCAAGTCTAAACGCCCGACGACGCCGACCCGCCCCGCCGGCGAACTATCGGCAGCCGGGATCGCGACCGGCGGCAGCCCTTCGAGAAATAAGAATCCGACCCGACCATCGAGTTGCTGCGAGGCGAAAGCCGCGGCTGCGAGCGGACCGGTTTCGGCAGGGACGACGATGAACTGCGCACGCTCGCCGAGCACCGCATCGACCGCCGGAGCGGCATCGAACGGGGAGCGAATCAGGTCGGCTGCGAGACCGATGGTCGCTTGCAGAGGGCCGGCTTCTTGCTTCTCGCGGAGGCCGAGAATTTGCTTCACGCCGACTTGAAGCCCCTCGCGGCGGCGTTCCAAATCTTCGAGCAGATGCGAGCGTTCGGCCAGCGCCGCTTGCCGGCGGCGCATCTCGTTGACGCGCTCGGCGCTTTGCTGCAACTCCGACTGCAACGTCGCAATCTCGCCTCGGGCCGCTTGGCAAGCCGCCGAGGCCGAGGCGAGCTGCGCTTCCCAGGCACTGAGGCGCTCACGGTGTTCGGCAAGATTCGTCGTCGCGACGGCGAGGCGTTCGCTTAAGTCGGCGTGGCGAGCTTCGCGCCGCGCCGCTTCTTCGCGTTGCACGGCGAGCCGCGCACCGAGCATGGCGAGCTCACTCTCGGCGGCGGCTTCGGTCTGCTGTAGCTCGCGCATGTGGGCGCGGAGCCGTTCGAGTTGTTTTTCGGCTACGCGACGTCGGTCGTCGAGCGCCGTGCGGCGCGATTCGACCGTGGCGCGGCCTTCGGTCAACGCGGCGTATTGCGTTTGCGCCGATTCGAGAGCCGACGACGTTTCGACGACCCGAACTTTCTGGTCACCGGCTTTGCCGTGCAAGTCGCGCAGGTGCCGACGGTGTCGAGCAGCCTCTTCTTCCAACTCGCGACAGCGTTCCCGCTCGTGATGCATCACCGACTCATCGGCCGCGATGCGCTGCACGGCTTGCGAGCCACGACCTTCGACGACGCGCAACGAAGCCACGACGTCGCCGAGCCGAACATCGATTTCCAGCAGCCGCGCTTCGGCCGTATCGAGCTCGCGCGACAGGCTATCGCGACGCGTCGTCTTCTCCGCGACCAACGTCTCTTGCTCGACCAGCTTCTCGCTCATGCGCCGCCAATCGACCTGCGCGGTTTGCGTTCGCAGCTGTTGCAAGTGCTCGACGTGTTCTTGATAGCGGCGCGCTTTCGTCGCCTGATTGCGCACGCTCTTCAGCCGGTTCTCGACCTCTTCGACGATATCCTTCAAGCGGAGCAAGTTCTGGTCGACCCGTTCCAGTCGGCGGAGCGACTCCAACTTGCGGGCTTTGAAACGGCTGATGCCGGCCGCTTCCTCGAAAATGTTGCGGCGTTCCTTCGGCGACGACTGGAGCAAGACGTCGACTTTACCTTGCTCGATAACGCTATAGGCGTCGGTCGCGGCACCGGTGCCCGAGAAGAGATCGCGAATATCGCGCAACCGGCAGGGTTGCTTATTGATCAGATATTCGCTTTCGCCGTTGCGATACACGCGGCGCGTGATCGCGGCGTCGGGGGCGTCGATCGGCAGCCGCTTCGCGGAATTGTCGAAGACGAGGGTCGCTTCGGCGGCGTTCATCGGCGTGCGAGTGGCCGAGCCGTTGAAAATGACGTCGGTCATTTCCTTGCCGCGCAGGCTCTTCACGCTCTGCTCGCCGAGCACCCATTTAATGGCATCGACGACGTTCGACTTTCCCGAACCGTTCGGCCCGACGACGCAGGTGATTCCTTGCGAGAATTCAAAGCGTGTACGATCGGCGAAGCTTTTGAAGCCGACGAGTTCGAGAGCCTTGAGCATGCGGCGAACGCCGAGGAAAATCGGCAGCGTGAGGAATCAGCGGGGAGCGAATTACTTACTTGCCACTTTACCAGTAATTCGCTGCCAAAGGCTCGGGCCGGCCTCCTTCGAGTCCTGTTTTTCGTCACTTTTCGGCTCATCGGCGACGTTCGGCAGCCGATCACGCGGCTTTTGACGAGGAAATAAGTCAGGGGCCGGGGCACCGATGTAGATGCTTTTCGCTTCGGCCTTCTCGTCGTCCGCCGTGTCGCCGGACTTCGCCAAGGTGTCTCCCTCTCCCGTCGCCGGACTTCCCTTTGGCGCTTCCCGTTCGAATTCACGACCCGCTTGCGGGATGGCTTCCATTTCCAAGCGACCGGCCAGGGCTTTCGTGCCGCGTGCTTGTTGCAAGGCTTGCACGACGTCGGGATAGGTGCCGCCGAGATCGGCGATGGCGCGAATCATTTCGTCGATGCTCGTCGAAATAATCCGCTTCTGATCGGCCTCGCCCGCCACGTAGCGGCTCACCGAAAGATGGTCGGCGTCGATGGAATTGATCATGATTCTCGGACCGGCTTCGAGCGACACCGGCGGCACCAACCGCTGATCGCCGCCGAACAACACGATTTCCGGGCGAGCATTGCGGGTGAAGTGAACCATCGGCGGACCGGCGACCTTGAGCAAATGGTAGTGAAACTGATCGCTGATCGCTTCGTCTTTGATGAGTGCGTCGTTCTTGTTCATGGCCCATAAGCCGCGGAAGGCACCGTAGCGCGTTTCGGCGCTCGGAACTTCCAGCAAGTTCTTCAAGGCTTCGAAGGCATCGAAGTCGTCCATGGCGCCGAGCGCGGCGAGCGCGTAAGCGCGGAACGCCGGTTGGTCGCGGGCGACATCGCCCAAAGGCTGAGCCGCGACTTTTTCGTCGAGATAAGCCAGCGCCTCGGCCGAGTAGAAGCGGACTTCGACATCCGAAGCGGTGAGACCTTTCTTCAAAACCGGAATTCCGGCCTTGCCGATCGCTTCTAATTTAAGAGCCGCGGCCGACGAGGTGATCGGGTCGAGCAGATTGCGCTCTAAGACCTGCATCCGTGCCAATTCTTCGGCGGGGGTTTCCTTAATCGGCACCGAGCGGATCACGCGGACGAAGCGTTCGATGTTGTCTTTGTAGCGCGGGTGAACGGTGAGTTCGATGAACTCCTCGGTCTTCGGCTTCGCGACACCGACCTTCACCCCTTTTTCGTACACATGAAACCGCTTGTTGATCGCCGCGCCGACCAGCGAACTGACGGCTACGTTTTTGAATTTACCTTTGAGCGATAGTCCGAGCGGGCGCGTTACGGTCGAAACGCCGCCGCTTAACACACGGCCCCGGCCGACGAGCACTTTGTCGGATTTGGCGTCGACCGTCGGATCGACGAGCACCGGACCTTCGGCGAACGCCGCGAGTTCGCCTTCGTGTTGCGAGCCGCCGGCGGCGGTGAGCTCCGTGAGACGCGTCTGCATCAACCAACCGCCGCGTAAACCGGTGTTTTCGCTGCGCGTCGGCACTCGAACTTCGAGATCGAACTTGTCCCCTTTTTGAATGCCGGGACGAAGATATCCGCGGATCAGCACCAAGTCGGTCGCGTTCGACGCCAGAATTTGATTCGCGTTTTGAATCCCTTTGCGATGCATTTCGGAAAGCAACTTCGCACGCTCGGGCGAAGGAATCGGATCGCTTCCGGTGCCGGGCAGGTTCGTCACCAGGCCGACCGCTTCCAGCCGAACCGGAAACATTCCGAACGGCGCGGAGACATCGCCCACGAGTTGTCGCTTTTCGGAAAGCTCTTCGGATTTATCTTCCGGGCTTTGCGAACGAATCGACAGGCCGTTGCAACCGCCGAGCGAAATCGGCACAAGTGCGAGAACGACGGCGAGGCGCTGAACGAAAATTTTCATGGAATGCTCGCTCCCTAGCTGCCTGCGAGGCGATCGATGCGTAGGCTTCTGAGAAGCCGACGACGACGATGCCGCAGCGCTACGGACGTGAAACGGAGATGTGACGAGACGTGGGCGGGCAGAGTAGTGAGCCGCCGGCAAGCGGTCAATATGACTTGCGCACGCGATGCGAGCACCGCGCAACACGACGCCGGCTACGGCGGATCGTAGCCGCCGGGATGCCACGGATGGCAACGACAGATGCGCGCCACCCCCTTCGCGCCGCCGCGGAGCAGACCGTATTTTTCGACGGCTCCGATAAAATAGCGACTGCAAGACGGCTCGAAGCGACAAACCGGCCCGATAAGCCGGCTCAACGAGAGTTGATAGAGCCGCACGCAGCCGATCGCGGTCAATGCCGGCAAGCGCACTAGCAGTTTCGCCGTCGCGAGAAGTCGCTGTCGCATAACGGCTACGTCCGATCTCGCGGTTGCTTGGGAGAGCGCCGCTCGGGCGAACGGCGGCGCTCCAATCTCCGCGCCAAGTCGCCACCCAACCGCACGAACGACTCTGCCGCTTCCGGCATCGAAGGCGGCGCAACCGAGCGCGGCACGACGACGAAATCGACGCCGACTGGTAACTGCGCTACATGCAACCGGAAAGCCTCGCGTAAGACCCGCTTCCAACGATTGCGCACCACGGCTCCGCCTACTTTGCGGGAGACGGAGAGCCCGAGCCGAGAAAGCCCGACGTCGTTCTCCAAGCCGTAGACCACGAGCAGGCCGTCGGCTACGGAGACCCGCGCTTGATAGACGACGCGGAATTCGGCACCGGTGCGCAGGCGTCGATCGCTGCCGAAGCCGAGCGTCACGATGGTCGTCTTTCTTGGTATAGCGGCGTTTCTTAGCGTAACGGCGTTTCTTGTAACAGCGGTTCGCTACCAGTTCAAATCTTTGCGCGGCTCAAGCTTGTGCTTGGCTTCGATGCGCTCGATCGCGGCCAGTTCTTCTTCGGAATACTTATTCGGCAGCGCGATTTGCAACTCGACGAAAAGATCGCCGGCCGGCTTATCGGCGACGGCGACTCCGTGTCCTTTAATACGCAACTTCATCCCGCTCGACGCGCCCGCCGGGACGCGCAACGACACGGTTCCGGTCGGCGTCGGCACATCGATCTTTCCCCCGACGGCCGCTTCGCCGAGCGTGATCGGCAGCTTGACGTGCAAGTTGTCGCCGCGACGGTGAAAGTAGGGATGCGCCTCGGCGCGCACGACGACGTAAAGATCGCCCGCACCTCCTGCGCCGGGCTCTCCTTTGCCGCGCAGCCGGATCTTCTTTCCCTCTTCGATGCCGGCCGGAATTTTTACGACGAGCTCTTCGCTCTGCCCATCGGAACGCATCAACCGCAGCGGAATCTCGCCGCCGACGATCAACGTCTTAAACGGCACATGCACCTCGGACTCGACATCGGCCCCTTTGGCCCGAGCGCCGCGAGTGCGCCGGCCACCGGCCGCTCCGCCGCCGGCACCACGCCCGAATTGCCCGAACAGGTCGCCGAGATCGATCCCCGCCCCTGCTCCGCCGCCGCCGAACATCTGCGAGAAATCGAAGCCGGGTCCGTCGTCTCCGGCCGCTTCGGGCCCACCGCGCCGTGCCCAGGCTTGTCCCGGGCCGGGGCCGCTCGGGTTGATCTTGTCGAAGTCGGAGCCGTAGCGATCGAAGAGCTCGCGCTTCTTGGGATCGTTCAGCACATCGTAGGCCTGCTGAACTTCCTTAAACTTTTGCTTCGCGGCGTTGTCGTCGGGATGCAAATCAGGATGGTACTTCCGGGCCAGTTTGCGATACGCCTTCGTCAGATCCGCGGCCGATGCACTGCGCTCGACCCCGAGTATCTTGTAGTAGTCTTCGGCCATTGGGAAACATCGCTCTCTGCCGGCAGTACGGGCACCTTTGCTCCGCTTCCATTGTAGGTGGGAGGGCCGCGCGGCTTCAAGTGAGTGGGCGTTGCCGCTCGGCGGCACGGGCAACTTGTCTTGATGCGCGTGCGGAGTTCCGCTATATCCCGCCTCCCCTTCGTCCGCACACATCATTTCCGTTCATTTCCGAATCGAAAATTAGTGCCGAACATCGGCCGGTCCGGCGGTCCCTCGATCGTCGCTCCGGCACACGTCTTCGTTCGTCGCAAATCCTGAGGAACTCGATCATGCTCGCTTTGCGTCGCTGCGCGTACTTGGCGATTCTGCCGCTCTTCGTCGGCTGTGCGTCGATCAAACAATCGGACACGGCGCGAACGGGAGTCGAACAGTTGCTCGTTTCCAGCGCGATCGATCGTTCGCTCGATCGGGTCGATTTCCGTTCGATCTCCGGAGCTTCCGTGTACGTCGAACAGAAGTATCTTGAATGCGTCGACAAGAACTACGTCGTCGTCGCCCTGCACCAGCGATTGCTGAAGGCCGGCTGCACGTTGGTCGAGAAGCCCGACGATGCGAACGTCTGCGTCGAGATCGGCAGCGGCGGCGTCGGCACCGATCGGCAAGAAATGTTCGTCGGTATTCCGGAGATTCAACTCCCGATTCCGCTCCCGATCAGCATTCCGAAGATGGCGCTTTACAACCGCGTAAAATCCAACGGCACCGCGAAGCTCGCGGTCTTGGCCTACGACATCAAAACGAAACAGCCGGTCATCAACTCCGGCACGATGCTGGCCCGCAGCGATCATAAAGCCTGGAGCGTCTTGGGCACCGGCCAGATCGTGAGCGGCAACGTGCCCGCGGAGTTGGAGAAGGCGACAGGCGAGTCGGAGTCGCTGATGAAAGTCTCGAACCCCATCGCCGGCCGACCGACGACGGTGCGATAAAGCGGCAGGTTGCATCCGTTCATCGATTGCGCAGAAACGGGGGCATGACTGCCAGGGTTGTGAAGCTAGCTTTTCGGTTGTTTTGCTTGATCGAGGATTCGTTGTGTGGCGAGGTGGCCTCCTCGGGCTTTAGGACCGAGCGGAGCTACGGGCTGCGCGGGAGATTTCTTTTTATTGCGGGGTTCGGTGAAGTAGCGTTTCACGTCGACGGTTCGAGCCACATCGAGGAGTTGCGCGCGCCAGGCTTCGTCGTCGAGCTCGGCCGCGGCGCGCCAGTGCTTCGGCCCGATCGCGATCAGCATGCCGCGCGAGACT
>JAIOPP010000022.1 GCA_021413845.1 Planctomycetia bacterium
CTGGATCAATCCCTTGGCGCTGGCGCTGTTCACGTCGACGGAATACTTCTTCGCGAGGTTGCCGAAGTCGTCCGGAGCGGCGGTCGCTTCCGCGAGCACCTTTTCGGCGGTCGGGCGATCGTTGAAGGCGATCAGGCGGCATTGCACGGCCGGGCCGAATTGCGTTTCATACGCTTGCGCGAGCTCTTGTTCGGTCGGTTGAATCTTCGCGGCCGCGATCATCCGCAGCGCTACGGTCGGCCACACGATATCGTTGGCGTATTGCTGCGGCGAGATGCCCCGTTCGTTTTGCAGCATCTTGAGCCATTCGTCTTTCGGAACCGCGAAGCGCTCGGCGGTGCGGTCGATTTCATCGGCGACCTGTTGCTTCGTCACGACGATTTGATGCGCCGTGCAGTAGTCGGCGATCAAGGTCTTATTCACCACGCTTTCCAAGATCGATTCGCCGAACAATCGCAAGCATTCCTGCGCGAGCTCGGGCCGTGTGATGCGCACGCCGTTGACGAGCGCCGCCACGTCCGATTGCGTCTGCGGAGACATTCCCGCCGGGAGCGGGCCGGGCACGGTCGTCGAGTCCGCGGCCGGGGCTTGAGCCGCCGCCGGTTCGGGCCCTGTCGTCGAGCGCAAGGCGAAGCAGAGCGCCAAGATCGCCGCGACGGCCGCGAGGGCGATCAGACGACGAGGCCAAGTGCCGAGAGCGTTCCAAAACTTCCGCGCATCCGTGCCGCTCATAACCGTCTCCCTGATCTTCGGCAATCCATGCCTAAACGTGATCGCGACGCCGGAGCGCCGACCTATGCGGGGCGAAGTATAGAACCGCCCGCAAAATCGGGTCAAGCTCGCTTCTGAAGCGAAAATCCGGCGAATGCGCGAAAACAGCGAGAAAAATCGGAGTGCCGGCACGCGAGAAGGTGCCGAACCTCACGCCCACCGCGCTGGCCTACTTCTCGGCGAGCCAAGCGCGGGCCGCGTCGGCGCGGTTCGTGATCAGGCCGTCGAGGCCGGCAGCGACGAGTTCGCGGGCGCGGGCCGGTTCGTTAACCGTCCAACTCCAGACCTTCACGCCGAGCTCATGTGCGGCGCGAATCCCTGCCGCGTCGAGGTCGCGCTGGTTCCAGCCGATCACGCGCGGGGCGATCTCGCGAATTTTCGCGAGCTTCTCCGCATCGAGTTCCCGTTCTCCCAACAGGCCGGTCGGCAGGTTCGGCTCGAGCTTGCGCACCTCGGCGATGAACGACCAGTCGAACGCCTGCACGATCACTCGATCCAATACTTTCTTCTCGTTCAACAGCTTCACGAGCGCCGCGGCATCACCGTCTTTCCGCTCGATCATCAGGCCCGCCTTCGGGCAGACCAAGTCGATCGCTTCGCTCAGCGTCGGCAATCGCGTGCCGGCGAACTTCGGGGAGAACCATGTGCCCGCATCGAGCTCGCGCAGCTCGGCCGCCGTCTTCCGGCCGATCGGCGTTCCGTCTTGGCCGAAGCGAGTGCGGGAGTTCGTCGTCCGGTCGAGTTTCTCGTCGTGAATGACCGTGAGAACGCCGTCGGACGAATGACGATAATCGAGCTCGACGAAGTCGGGCTTGTGATCGAGCGCCGCTGCAAAACCGGGGAGCGAATTCTCCGGCGCGGCTTCCGGCAACCCGCGATGGGCGATGACGAGCGTCTTCGGCAGGCGCAACAGTTCGTCGACCGAAAGAAGCGGAGCATGTGCGGCGTTCGCGGTGTCTATCGACATAGAACTGCCTGCCGACATCATCGATCCGACCGCCGACGCCGAGACCTTCAAGAACGAACGCCGAGAGCGAAGCGGTCGCATGGAAGTTTTACTCTTCCAGCACTTCGGTTTCTTTTCCGTTCGCCAACGATCCGGCTTTATTCTCGTAGGCTTTCGTCAGCTCTTGGATCTCTTCCTTGAGCGTGTCGCGGTCGTCTTCGCTGAGGGTCTTGTCTTTCTCGCCTTGGTCGGCCGCCTTGTTGCCGTCGCGGCGGACGTTGCGAATCGCGACGCGAGCCTCTTCCGTCAGCTCTTTGATGCGCGAGACGAGCTTCTTCCGCGTCTCGCCGGAAAGGGGCGGCACGTTGATGCGGATCAGTTTGCCGTCGCTCTGCGGGTTGAACCCGAGCCCGCTGGTCATGATCGCCTTCTCGATATCTTTAATCGTCGTCGGATCGAACGGACGGACGACGATCTGCTGCGGTTCCGGTGCGCCGATCGAGGCGAGTTGCTTGATCGGCGTCTGCGAGCCGTAGACTTCGACGCGCAGCGAATCGATGAGGCCGGGATTAGCGCGACCGGTGCGGATGCCCGACAACGCGTGCTTGAGCACCGAGAGCGCCTTCTCCATGCGCTCTTCCACGTCCATCAGAATCTCATCGGCACTCATGACGTTCGTCTCCGGCTACTCACTTCGATGTTCTGCGTTGCTACAACGATCGTTTCGTTCGGAAAGTTCTACGTCCGGACGACGGCCCGGCTGCTGATCGTCGTGCCGATCAGGTCTCCGCGCACGGCCCGTTCGATGTTCCCTTCCTTGCGGTAGTTGAACACGACGATCGGCATTTCGTGTTCCATGCATTGCGTCACCGCGGTCGGGTCCATCACCCGCAGCTTCTGCTCGAGAATCGCCGAGTAGGTGAGTTCGCTATACAGAAACGCGTGCGGATTCTTTTCCGGGTCGTCGCTATACACGCCTTCGACCTTCGTCGCCTTGAGCAGCACGTCGGCCTCGACTTCCAATGCCCGCTGCGCCGCGGCGGTGTCGGTCGTGACGAACGGGTTGCCGGTGCCGCAAGCGATGACGACGACGCGCCCCTTTTCCAGATGGCGCTTCGCACGTCGGCGAATATACGGCTCCGCGAACGGCTCCATCTTGATCGCCGTCATGAGCCGCACTTGGCACTTGAGCGATTCGAGCGCGTCTTGCAGAGCGAGACCGTTGATCACCGTGGCGAGCATGCCCATCTGAAGGGCCGTCGCCTCGGTGATGCTGTCGCCGGCCGTGCTCTTGAACTGCGCGCCGCGCAAGATATTGCCGCCCCCCGTAACGATCGCGATCTCGGCGCCCGTGCTGCGCGCCTGCGCGATCTGCCGAGCCGTGTGCATGACGACGTCCATGCTGATGCCGCGTTCGCCGGCGTGGCAAAAGCTTTCGCCCGACAGTTTCAACACGACCCGACGACGACCTTCGACGGCCTGGGGCATCCGACTACTCCTTGCCGAGTTTCCAATTCACGAAACGCTTGACCTTCGTGCCGTTCTTCTTCAAGTAGGCGTCGACCGTCGTCTCGGGATCTTTGATAAACGGCTGCTCGGTGAGAACGCGCGCCGAATAGAAGTTCTTCATCCGACCTTCGATCATCTTCGTGATGATGCTGTCGGGCTTCCCTTCCTTGCGGGCCTGATCGGTGAGGTACTCGCGCTCCTTGGCGACCGCGGCCGGGTCGAGTTCTTCCTTCGAAGCGGCGATCGGGCTCGCAGCCACGATGTGCATCGCAATGTCTTTCGCGATCGCGGCATCGGAACCTTCGAACTCGACGAGCGAGCCGAGATCGCCGGTCGCGTGAACGTAGCCGACGACGGTGCCCGAGAACTTCGAGAACCGACCGATGCGGAACACTTCGCGCAGGCGCGTGAACAGGTCGTCCTTCTGATCGCCGAGCGTTTGCGGATGGCTCGGGCTCTTCAGCTTCAACACATCGTCGACGGTCGCAACCGCAGGGTTCGTCGCGATCGCTTTGGCGATGTCTTCCGCGAATTGCTTCACGTCCGGGCCGCCGGCCACGGGAGCGCTTTCGCACATCAGTTCGACCAGCGCGCCGCCGTTGGCATCGCAGTAGAGGCCGATCCGACCGAATTCGGTATCACGGCCGAGACGCGTTTCCTGCGTCTTCTTCCCCTTGTCGCGGAGAATTTGCACCGCCTTATCCTTATCGCCGCCGGCTTCCGTGAGCGCGGCCTTGCACTCCATCATCGGCTGACCGGTCTCTTCGCGCAAGGCCTTCACCGCCGCCGCAGAAATCTCCGCCATGTCTCACACTCCGCTCTTCGTAGATCCGTTGAATAAGAAAAACGGCGCGACCGCGACACCGATGTGCCGCGGCCGCAGCCGATATCGTCGTACTGAAAATCAAAACTTACCGAAGGAGCACGCGGCAATCCGCGAGCTGCGCCGCGGTTAGTCCTTGTTCGCACCTTCCGGCATGACGTAGGCCCGCGCGCCTGGTCCGGCACCCGAGTTCGAAAGCTCGACCGCGTTGGCCTTCCCTTCGACCACGGCGCTCGCCAATTGGTTCACGACCAGCTCGATCGAACGGATGCTGTCGTCGTTGCCCGGAATCGGCAAGTCGACCAAGTCCGGATCGCTGTCGGTATCGATCAACGCGACGGTCACGACGCCCATCTTCCGGGCTTCCATCACCGCGTTCTTTTCCTTTTTCGGGTCGATGATCACCATGCACTCCGGCAGGCGGGTCATCGTGCGCATGCCGTTGAGGTTGCGGAACATCTTGCGATATTCACGGTTCAACGCCGATTGCATCTTCTTCGAGTAGCTGTTGAACGCTTCGCTGTTCTTGAGCGATTCAAGCTCTTCGAGGCGAGCGAGCCGGCTGCGAATGGTGCGGAAGTTGGTGAGGGTGCCCCCCAGCCAACGATCGTTCACATACGGCATGCCGCAGCGCAGGCCTTCGCGCTCGACCGTCTCGGCCGCTTGGCGCTTCGTGCCGACGAATTGGATCAGGCTCCCTTGAGCGGCCACTTGCGTCAGATACTTGCGGGCCCGGATCAGACCGCGGATGGTTTCGCGGACGTCGATGATATGGATCAGGTTGCGGCGGCCGTAGATATACGGACGCATCTTCGGATTCCAGCGGCTCGCGCGGTGGCCGAAATGCACACCGGCTTCGATCAATTGCTTCACGAGTTCAGACACACACATCTCCCTATAAACTGAAGAGCACACCGGCAAAAGTCCCGCGAGGCGGCAACATGCGCTTCGCTCGGGCGTCCGGCGTTCCGGCAAACATTCGGTCTTCACGGCAAACGACGACACGACGCGGGCGACATGCCCAAGCGACCAGTCGATCGGAAGCTTCTCCGGCCCGGACCGTTCAGGCCGGAGTAGCCCCTTATGGTATCGGCAGTCGAAAGGGGCGTCAATCGACGGTTAAGATCAGACGCCCGACCGATTTACGACGGAATCTTCGACCCGACGGGCGGTCGCGCCTTAAGCGAAAACCGCGATTCGCCGAAAATCCGCTTGCCCGCCCCCTGCGACTCGCAAGCAGTTCCTTATTTAGAACCCGCGGCTTGCGCAACCCCACTCAGCGGATGGGCTTTCGCGGCGTCCCAGGCGAGCTGCTGTAGCAGCTTGTTCAACTCCTCGGCGTTGGCCCAATTCGCGAGCATCTTCGGCACCGGCAGCCCGACAGGGCTCGTGCGATAGATCACGGCGAAGTGGCAATAGGCGTTGAGCACCATGATCGGCACGTGGACATGACCCAGCGGATCGCTGAAGAGCGCGCTCTGGGTCTTGATGCCCGGGGCTTCACCGGCGATCACCTTCTCGCGCAGCCCGAGAACCGCTTGCCCGACCGGCACAACGAAGAGGACCTGCTTGCCGAGCTTCTTATTGATCTCGATCACGTGTTCGTCCATGCTCGCGAAATAGGGAGCGTGGGCCGCGCGGAGTTCGGCGATCGTTTTCGCATCGTGGTCGACCGTCTTCGGACGGCTCTTCCAAGCCTCGACGTTGTCGTAAGGGAGCCAAAACTCTTGCAACGTCACGCGGACGTTCGGATTGTGCTTCAGCGCTTCCGCCGCGACGAGCTCGATCCCGGGATCGGGGAGATAAATCGGCGAGATCGTGAAGACGTCGACTTCGCCGCTCGCCAGCGCGGGCTTGAGCGTGTTCTTGCTCTTCGCGTTGTCGACCAGGTCCCAATGCTGAATCACGCGCGAGCCGCCGATCGGTTGCAGCCCGACGAACTTGTGCCCATCGACCTTCGCCGACTCGGCAATCTCGGCGAGCAACTTCGGCACGAACACATGAAAGCTATGCCCGGCGGAGAAGACCCGTTGACCGGCGAGCGGAGCCGCGGGCTTGGCTTCATCGGCGGCGAACGTGGCTGACGACAGGAGCGTGCAGGCGATGACGAATAAGATGCGACGTGTAAACGACATGGGCGTAAACCTCAAAAAATTCAACTGACAAAAACAAAAGACAACTAATGACAACCTACAAACGGAGACGATCGCTAGGCGAGCGCCCCTTGCAAGGAGCCCCCTATTCGGAACCCGCAGTTTTTTGCTCGATTCCGCTCAACGTATGCGCTTTCACGGCATCCCAAGCGAGTTGCTGCAATAGCTTATTGAGCTCTTCAATCTTCTCTTGTTTCGCAGTCGTGAGGAGCTTCGGCACAGGCAGCCCGACCGGGCTGCGGCGATAGATCACGGCGAAGTGGCAATAGGAGTTGAGCACCTTGATCTGGACGTTCGGGTGGCCGGCCGGATCGATGAAGAGCTCGCTTTGCAACTTCAAGCCCGGTGCTTGGCCGGCGAGGATCTTCTCGCGGAGCGCGAGCACGGCCTGCCCGACCGGCACGACGAACAGAGCTTGCTTGCCGTACTTCTTGTTCAACTCTTGCACGTGCGCATCCATTCCCGCGAAGTACGGCTCGTGCTCTTTGCGGAGCTCGGCGATCGTCTTCGTGTCGTGCTGATCGACCGTCAATGCCTTTTTATACCAGATGGCAACCTCGTCGAACGGCAGCCAGAACTCTTGAATGAGGTTCCGCATCTTCGGGTTGTGCTTCAAGGCATACTCGGCGACGAGGTCGATCCCTTCATCGGGCAGATAGATCGGCGCCAGCGTCAAGACGTCGACTTCGCCGGTCGCGAGCGCCGGTTTGAGCGTGCTCTTTTCGCCGGTCACTTCCCAATGCTTGATCACGCGCGAGCCGCCGATCGGTTGTTCGCCGACACGGCGATGCCCGACGATGCTCGCGCTCTCGGCGATCTCGGCCAAGATCGGCGGAATGAAGTAATGGAAGCTGTGACCGGCCGAGAAGACACGTTGGCCGGGAACCGACTCGGCGACCTTCGACTGGACAACCTTCGGTTCTTCCGCCGCGAACAGCGGAACGGCGGCGAACAGCGCTAAGGCGAAACAGAAAACATTGCGGCGGGTGAGCGTCATGGCGGGGGAATCCTTGGTGGGCGACAAGCGGACTTCGGGAGCGAGTATACGAAACATCCGCGCGTCAATCTTCTCCCATCAGCTTTTGCCGGCTCGCTTCCAGCGCCCCTTTCACCGCCTCGCTCGGCTCAGGATATTTCAGATCGAGTTGCTTGATCTCCTGCGTCAGGATCGTCGCCACCGCGGCTCGGGCCACCCATTTGTGATCCGCCGGAATCACATACCACGGGGCCCATTTCGTCGTCGTGGCGTGCAACATCTCGTCGTAGGCGTCCATGTATTCGCTCCAATGGCCGCGCTCGGCGATATCCGTCGGCGAGAACTTCCAGTGCTTCTTCGGGTCGTCGATCCGTTCGAGAAAGCGCC
Organism: Planctomycetia bacterium; assembly: GCA_021413845.1. Lineage (NCBI taxonomy): Bacteria > Pseudomonadati > Planctomycetota > Planctomycetia > Planctomycetia bacterium. The sequence goes on from JAIOPP010000022.1 coordinate 7,566, forward strand.
GCTTCTGTTCCTCTTTCGAGACGTTTAAGAAGAACTTAATGATCCGCGTTCCGTTGCGCGCGAGGTGCCGCTCGAAGTTGTTGATCGATTTATAGCGGTGCTTCCAAAACTTCGGCGTCGATACATCCGACTCCGGCAAGCGCTGCGCGTGCAGATACTCCGGATGGACCTTCACGACGAGCACTTCTTCATAGTACGAACGGTTGAAGATGCCGATCCGCCCGCGCTCGGGCAGCGCCTTCGCACAGCGCCAGAGAAAGTCGTGGTCGAGCTCTTCGCTCGAGGGCTGCTTGAAGCTGTAGACTTGGCATCCCTGCGGGTTCACGCCGCTCAACACATGCTTGATCGTGCCGTCTTTCCCCGCGGCATCCATCGCTTGAAAGATCACGAGCAGCGACCAAGTATCGGAAGCGTACAGCAGGTTCTGCGCTTCGGCCAAATCCTTGATCCCTTCCGCCAACAAACTTTCGGCGTACCGCTTTCGTTCCTCTTCGGGAACTTTTCCGTCGCCGTTCCAAGCAGGGTCGAAATCCTTGAGCTTGAACTTATCGTTCGTCGGAACGCGAAACCGCGAGAGCTGGTCTTGGAAGTGAATCATAAGTAAGTAGAAGTCGGAGGTGAGGGAACGAGGAGCTTCAACGGAACCATTCTGCGCGGCTGCGCAAGAGCGAGTCGGCCATCCAGCAGGCTTCGCCGAACGTCAGCCCTTCGACCTCGGCGACCGTTCGGCCCTGCGCATCGAGGCCGGCGACATTATAAGTAGCGCAGCCCTGTGGCGCCCAAAGAGATCCGAGCGGAAGTCGGTTCGGCAACTTCGCCGTCTTGTTGTAAATGCGGCGAACTTCAAGCCGATCGAGCCGCGGCGCTTTCTCCCCTTGTTGATCCGCCTGAGCGATCCGATACGTCTTCCGAAACCCGAGCCCGAGCCACGTCAGCTTCCAGACGATTCGATCGCCGGCAAACCGCCAACTCCACACCCTGAGCGGCTCCAACACGATCAGCAGCAGGCCTAGAAACAGCGCCAGCCCGACCAACTCGAACGGAATGAGAAACAGAAACCGAAACAACCATTCGATGCCGTAGAGCCGCTCCTTCGGGTCGCCCCAAGAATACAAGTGCGACATGAAGACGCCGATGATTCCGTTCACGAACAAGTTGAGGAACAACATGCCCGCGATCGAGCTGAGATAGAATCGGCCGCGGATCGAATACGTCACCGAGTCCCAGCTTTCGTGCCGTTTCCAGCGCGAGTCGCTCGGCGGCTCCAGCGGCAAGTCGCTCGTCGTTCGCAACGTCCGCTCGTCGCTCAGCAGTTCGCCCGGCAGAGGTCGCCCGAAGACGATCGTCGGCGCGTCGACCGGCAACGTCGGCTTCCGATTCGAGAGCCGTTGCCACGCGTAGAGCTTCTGGTTGAGCGTATGGACGAGCCAGTTCCGCTCCGGCTTCACCAGCATCGATCCGAACCGAATCGGCCTGCCGATGGTTTGCAGATTCACGACCACGCCGCTTTGGCCGGTCGCCGAGTTGGTTTCGTCTTCGACCGAGCCGAAGCGAATCAACTCTTCCAGCGGCATACTTACCCGCCCCCACGGCAAAATCATGCGCCGCCGAAAGCTCGCGCCTTGCTCGTCGAGCTTGAAGATTTCGCGACCGAACAGCGAGTAGCTCGCATACACGACGACGAAGATCCACGACACCCAAAACGGGATCGCGAACATCAGCATCTCCGGCTGCGGATCTTCTCGAATGCGCACGAAGAGCAGCACGCATCCGACCGACCAGCCCGCGAGCCAGAAGAGCATGAAGCAGCCGATCGCCGTACTGCCGGTGCGAATCTTTACTTCCAGCCGATCGGGCTCGAACGTCGTCTTAAACGAAAGCTGCTTCGGTTGCTCAGGTTGCTTCACGGCCGCTCCTCATAGGGGAAGCGGCCATGATAACGCTCGCCTGGAGCCAGAGCGAGCAGCGGATAATAGGAAGCGCGAAAGAACCCGTCGCCGGGAACTACGCGATCAGCAAGATGCCCGACACGGCAACCGCTTCCCGACGGAGCGCACCGACCGCTTCTTCGGCTTCGCGAATCGGGGTTCGTTCGAGTTCGATGAGCATCACCACCCCGTCGGCCAAGGCCAACAGCGGCGATTGCTCGAGCGCCAGTTCGTTCGTCGTGTGCAGCAAATGGTAGCCGCGGTCCTTGCGCAGCGCTCGGAGCGCATCGAGTCCGTAGGCTTCATGGCTCCCGTCGGTCGGGCCGAAAATCTTCGTGGCGAAGCCGAGCGCTTCAATTGCCGCGCCGATCGATTCGACCACTTCGACATCTTCCGTCGGGCTGCCGCAAGTGACGAGCGCGACGAGCGACGGGGAACGAAATCGGGTCACGATCGCCGTAGCAGCCGAGGCGTAATCGGCGGCGATCGTCGCTCGCGCGCTCAGCGGCAATTCGCCCGGCTGGCTGACCACCGGCTTCGCGTAGCGGGGCGAGCGGAGCGGAATCGAGGCGACGGGTTCCGCCGGCGATTCGACGACAGGCTGTGATGCAACAACCACGTGCGGTGCGGCGACCGCCGTCGCAGGAGCCGCATGGGTAAACGAAACGGCGGACATCGAATGAGTCGAGCGATGCGCGTCGATACGACGCAGCGCTTCCAACAGAGCAGTCATACGTTCCCTCGATGCGATAGGGCCCGGCCGTGGCCGAGCGTGGGGCGTGTGCGCGAACGGGAGCGGGACCTACTACTCTACCTTACGCATACGAGCGAAAAGCTGACGGTAGTCTTGTTTGCGCACCAGCGTCGCTTCCGCAGTCGGAATCGCATTCGTCTGGGGATCGTCTTCGACGATGATCATGTCGGCATCGCTGCCGGCCCGCTTCGGCACGATGATGAAATCTTCCGGCTCGACCGGATCGGACTCGGCGACATGCTCGGCGGCACCGCGCCGGCCCGCGACCAAAGGAATCGTCGGACGAACGACGGAGCGCGCCTGAGCGGCAGCATGCGGAGCCGCGATCGGCGCCGCTGCGGCAACGCCTGCCGCGACCGGAGCGTCGACGGTCGGCGTCTGTTTAAGCGTCGGTTGCTTGGCCTGTTCTTGATCGGCCGTGAGCCGGCTGCGGGCCTGTTCGTGCAACGCGCGGCTTGCATTCAGCAAGGCCGCGAGCGCGGTTCCTTCGGTGCTGTAGACCTGCGCTCGGGGCGCAACTTGCAAGCGGTCGGCCGATGCATAGCGATCGACGACCGACACTTCTTCCACGAAATCTTCCGCGAACGGATCGCGACGGGCTTCGCTCAACATCAATTCCACCTCTGGCTGCTGTGTCACGACGGGCTCGTAGTCGGTTTCCCATTCGGCGAGATGCGTTTCCAAAACATCGAGCGTCACGTCGGCTTCCGAACGTCGCTCGACTGGGATTACGGACGCATACGTCTCGTGGTTCGCCGCCGAAGAAATAATGCCGGCCTCGTTCGTCGCGCTCGGTTCGAGCTCGCCGAGCTCGAGATCCGTGTCGAAGTCGTTGCCGGCATCGGCGAGCTCGCCCGCATGGTGAGCGGAGCTCGTCGTCGTCGGAGTGCTCGGGTGAAACGAAGCCCGCGGAGCCGGCTCGACGAGCACCGAATCATCGAGCAAGCCGAACTCGATCACGGAATCTTGCGACGACGCGTTCGGATCCGAATAGCCGGCGGCTTGGCTCCATGGCGTCGGCAGTTGTTGCAAGTCGGCCCAAGCTTCTTCGATGCCGGCCGAGTCGATCGGGCGGACACCGCCGGCGCAGGCCATCACCAAAGCATGATCGCACGTCTGATTCACGAGGCGAGGAATTCCCTCGGTCGCGCGATAGATCGTTTCGATCGCGCCGTCGGTGAAGACCTTCTGCGGCTCGCTGCCGACGCTTGCGATCTGCTGCCGCACATATTCGGCGGTATCGCTCCGGTCCATCGCTTCCAAATAACAGCGCGACGTGATGCGCTGTTGCAGCGAGCCGAGGCGCGGAGTCGCCAAGCGTTCTTCCAAGGCCGCAGCGCCGGCAAGCACGAGCCGCACGCGAGGTTCCCCGGAACGCATGAAGTCCGTGATCATCCGGACTTCTTCCAACAAGCGCAGCGGCAGCAGATGCGCTTCGTCGATCAACAGCAGCAACCCCTCGGCGGGCGTGACGCCGGGCTGCAACCGATCGAACAACGCCAAACGCAGTTCCCCTTCTTCCAAGCCTCGGTAGGGCATCCCGAGCTCGAACAGAATCGCTTGGAGTAGCGCGCGGCGTGTCGCCAGCCGACCGTTCGACAACATCGCGACGTCGAAACGTCCGCGGAATCGTTCGGCCATCAAATGCAACAACAACGTCTTACCGCAACCGGCAGGGCCGATGACGATCGAAGTCCCTTCGGCGCGCTCGATTGCGCGCTCGACGGCCGTTCGGGCAGGCTCGATCGAGCGGCCCGGAAAGTAGCGATCGGCGCGGGCGGCGGCGGCAAAGGGGCGCTGCGTCAACTCAAAAAACGCTTCGTACATCCTCGCGATAGCCTCTCGAAAACGTGGATACTGCTCGGTCTGTGGGGCAGGACAAGTCGGAAGGAGAACGAGCAGTCGAAAGCAGCGGGGCAACGACTCCGGCACACAGCATTCATCGGCAGAGAAGCTAGGTGGGCTGAAGCCTCGCGGCCTTCTTTGACAGTTGTAACGAAAGCGAAAAAACTCCGGAAAACAGGGTATATAACGTGGCCTTACGCCGCGCGGCGCAGCAGGTCTTGCGAATGGCTCGCGACCGCCGGCCGACGCCGCCTTACGACCGCTAACACCGGCGCGGCAAGCCGCGCTTCGACGCTGCCGGCTTCGTGAAATAAGGGATCGGACGGCGCTGCCGGTGCAGACTCTTCTTCCGGCAACGCCGCGAGCTGAGGGCCGGCGACCACGGCCAGCGTCGGAGATACGGATGCCTCCTGAACCGGCGGTGCGTCGATTTTTGATACTGCGATCGGCGACTCAAGAATCGGAGTCGGCCCGGCGTTGGGGCGCTCGATGCGAGAAAACGAGCAGGCCGCAGCGACGACTAAACTCAGCATCCCGACGCCGGCGTACCAAATCGGACGGAGGTGCCCGACATGCATTCCGACCTGATTCACCACGATCACGGGAAACTCGGCTTCGCGCGGCAGGAGCATCGCGTCCATTTGCGTTTGCAGTTCACGACGCGACGCCTCGAGCCGGCGCACCGCTTCGTCCTTGCTCGGCGAAGGCTTTGCCCCTGGGGAACTTCCACCGTTGCCGTTTTTTTTGCGAGTCGTAACAGGTGCCGGCGCGTTCGGCGCGATGAGTTGCGGCGCCGATGCATCGGACTCGTCCGGCGATTCGGCAGCCGCGGCGAGAACGATCGTCGGCTCGGGCCCACGCGTCGTGGATATTGCAGCGAGTTCCGTATCGAGCGATTGCAATTCCGGATGCTCCGGCTGCATCGTCGCCGCCAACCGCGCGCGACGGGCAAGCAACGCTTCGTAGCGTCCCGAGGCCAAGGTTTCGATACGCCCCAAGCCGTGCCGGGGCTCGATAGGTTCTGCCAAGGTCGAAATCGAATCTTGCCGCAGGACCTGCTGCCGGGCCGAACCCAATACATCCTTGACGGCGCTATCCAGATCGTTGACCTTCGTCCGAAGTCGATCGACCGACCCATACCAACGCTCGGCCGAGATTTCGTCGGCGTAGTGTCGCGCGAGCGCGTCGACGATCTTCGCGCCGAGTTCGGCATCGTCGGTTCCCGGCCAGACGATCCGCACGGATCGACGATCGCCGATTTGTTCCGTGTCGATTTCCACCCGGAGCCGACGTCGCCATTCGACGATGTCGGATTCGCGCTCGGAATCCGCTGTTTCGGCCGAATTTCGCCGGAGTTCTTTCCAAACGAGGCTCAGAGAATCAGTCGAGAGAAGATGTCGTCGCAGCGACTCGGCCGTCGGCGCGAACTTAGGAACGACCCGAAATTGCACTTCCGCGACGGTCTCGGCAGGCCGAAAGCGCTCCTCCGGCCGGACCACGCAGACGACGGCGACACCGAAACCCGCCAGCGCGCAGCCGAGCGCTACGAACCTTACCCAACGCATTGGGAGACGGCGGCGAACATGCGAGCGCTGGTCGACGGACGGTACGGTCATAACGATTGTGCGAGCCCGAGAATTAATCCTCATGTCGGGCATCGTCTTTGTCGGACCGCCGACTTGAATCGATCGCCGTCGGAGGGAGCCCTATGCTCGCTTCGCCGTGGTGTTACGATGAAGGAAAGTCGCGAGTGCGACACGGCTTAGCGGCCACCCAACCCCTTTCCGATTTTTGCAAGTTTCCCAACCGCCGGCCCTGCCGGCGGCGCATTGTCGATCGTCTCTGTCTCTCTCTCTCTTTCTGACCACCGACCACTGACCCCCGACCACTTCCTCCCCCATGTTCCAAGTGAAAATCTGCGGACTAACGAGCCCCGCCGATGCGCTGGCCGCGGTCGAGGCGGGTGCCGATGCGATCGGGCTGAATTTCTATCCGCCGAGCCCGAGATTTATTCGACGGGAAACGGCGCGCGAGATCGTCGCCGCGGTCGGGACGCAGGTTTGCAAAGTCGGCCTCTTCGTCAACGCCTCGGCCGCCGAGATTCTCGCGGCACGCGACGAGCTCGGCCTCGACCTCGTTCAACTCCACGGCGACGAGCGGCCCGACCTGTTGCGGGCTCTCGCACCTCGGCCCGTCATGAAGGCTTTTCGGATCGGGCCCGACGGGCTCGCGCCGCTGCGCCGCTGGTTCGACGAAGGGATGCGCGGCGGCTTGCTGCCGCGCATGGTCTTGCTCGATGCCTATAGCGCCGGCCGCTACGGCGGCACGGGGCTCACCACCGACTGGCCGACGGCTGCGGCCTATGCGGCGACCCCTGGTCTTCCAAGCTGCGTTCTCGCCGGCGGGCTCACTCCGGAGAACGTCGCCGCAGCGATTGCCGCCGTAAGGCCCGCCGCGGTCGATGTGGCCGGGGGAGTGGAATCCGGCCCCGGCATGAAGGACGCCGCGAAAATGCAGGCCTTCGTCCTGGCAGCGAAAAAAGCCCTGGAACAGGCCCGCCCCTAGCTCCCCGCCACGGACGCAAGGCTTGCCGATTCGGCGGCCGAATCCTATCATCTGTGGGCTGCGGCACACTCCGCGACGGATCGTGCCGTGCTCGAAAATTATCGTTTCTCCCGAGGATTTCCATCGTGTCTCAAGTAGCTGCCGCTCGTCTGCCGTATAAAGTCGCCGATATTTCTTTGGCCGAAGCCGGTCGCAAGCGGATCATGCTGGCCGAGAACGAAATGCCCGGCCTGATGTCGCTCCGTAAGAAGTACGGCACGTCGAAGCCGCTCAAGGGGGCTCGGGTCGCGGGCTGTCTGCACATGACCGTCGAAACGGCCGTGCTGATCGAGACCCTTACCGCACTCGGCGCTGAAGTCACCTGGAGCAGTTGCAATATCTTCTCGACTCAAGACGACGCCGCAGCCGCCATCGCCGCGACGGGCGTGCCGGTCTACGCTTGGCGCGGTGAGACCAACGAAGAGTTCGATTGGTGCATCGAGCAGACTTTGTACTTCGCCGACGGCCAGCCGCTGAACATGATTCTCGACGACGGCGGCGACCTTACCTATATGGTCCACGCGAAGTTCCCCGAGTTGCTCGCCGGCATCAAGGGCCTGAGCGAAGAGACGACGACGGGAGTGCATCGCCTCGAGCAGATGCTCGCCAAGGGAGAATTGAAGCTGCCGTCGATCGACGTGAACAACTCGGTGACGAAGAGCAAGTTCGACAATCTCTACGGCTGCCGCGAATCGCTCGCCGACGGCATCAAGCGCGCCACCGATGTGATGATCGCCGGCAAGGTCGTCGTCGTGGCCGGCTACGGCGACGTCGGCAAGGGGTGCGCCCAATCGATGCAGCGCTACGGCGCTCGGGTGCTCGTCACCGAGATCGATCCGATCAACGCCTTGCAAGCCACGATGGAAGGCTTCCAAGTGACGACGATGGAAGACGCCGCCGCGCAAGGGCAGATCTTCGTCACCACGACCGGCTGTTGCGATATCATCCGGGGCGAGCACATCAGCCAGATGAAGAACGACGCGATCATCTGCAACATCGGCCACTTCGACATCGAGATCGACGTCGCTTGGCTCGAAGAGCAAGTGAAGATCGGTAAGGCGAAGAAGGTCAGCATCCGGCCGACCAGCTCCGGAGCGGTCGATCGCTACACGTTCACGGCGACCGGCCGAAGCGTGCTCCTCTTGGCCGAAGGTCGGCTGGTGAATCTCGGCTGCGCGACCGGCCATCCGGCGTTCGTGATGAGCAACTCGTTCACGAACCAAGTCATGGCCCAACTTGCACTATGGGGCGATTCGGAAAGCTTCCCGATCGGCGTGCATCGCTTGCCGAAAAAGCTCGACGAAGAAGTCGCCCGCCTGCACCTCGACCAACTCGGCGTGAAGCTCACCAAGCTCACTAAGAAACAATCCGACTACCTGAGCATCCCGGTCGAAGGCCCGTACAAGCCGGAAATCTATCGGTATTAGGCCTGCGAGGTCCGCATGAAATTAAAAGTCGTCATCGAGCACGGCGAGGACGGAGGCTTCGTAGCGCATGTCCCTGCGCTACGAGGCTGCTGGTCTCAAGGAACGACCCGGTCGGAGACCGTCGAGAACATCCGCGAAGCGATCGCGGCATGGCTGGAAGCAGAGCAAGACAAGGCCGACGCCACCGGCGAGAACGTCGATGTGGAATTGATCTCCATCTAATGTCGGCTGGGGGATCGCGTGCCGAAGCTGACAGTCGTTAGCGGCCGTGAAGCTCGGCGAGCGTTTGAGCACGCCGGAGGGATCTTCAATCGCCAAAGTGCGAGCCACATGATCCTGTCGAAGCCGGGCATCCATTTCAATCTTTCGATTCCCGATCACAAGACGCTCGATCGTGGTCTGCTGCGCGGACTCATTCGCGATGCCGATCTGACGGTCGAGCGGTTCCTGGAATTGCTATAGAGCGTGACTTCGCCTGCCTGAGCGGTTGAGAATCAACCGAAGCATCAGGAAGCACTCTATTCGCCGCACATCCGAGGAATGAGCCTCGGCGGTATCTCGTTTGCATCTACCTAAGTCACGAATGCCTCTGATGATCTATCTCATCTTCCGAGATTCGGCATCGGGCAGCGAACCAAGGGGAATGCCATGTCGGACCCAAGAAACGTAGCCCACGACAAGACGGTCCAACAGGAGAAGAAAAACCACGGCGAAGAGCTAGTGCCCGGGGCGATCGAAACACCGCAGCCGGGGAAGAAGCCGGCCCTTGAGAAGCTTGAAGGGGAGGCCGAGACTTACCAGCAGCACGCCCACC